>JACRAS010000091.1 GCA_016234705.1 Betaproteobacteria bacterium
GAAGGCATTTCGCAAACTGCGTGGTCACAACCATATCGCGGCACTCATCCGTGTGATGCGGCCCGTTCCTGCTGAACTGAAAAAGGCTGCATAATGATTCCTGCCACTGGCTTAACCTTCAACTGTGAGCGGGACATTGCCAATCTTGTTTTCACGGGCTAGTAAATGGTAGGCCCAACTTTAGGTCGAACGGACGGGCCGCAAGCGCTGCGCTGTCACTAGCCATCGCGCCGGCCCGCCGTTCACCAAGACGTTATGCGACAAAATATCCGACGGTGATTTCATGCCGCAGAAGGTAAGAGAACTTGTCGCCGAGCTTGAACGCGCGGGCTTCGTCAATCGCGGCGGGAAAGGCAGCCACCGGAACTTCGTCCACCCGAGAGTTCCGAAACCGATCACAATATCGGGTGCGCTTGGCGACGATGCAATGCATTACCAAGTCCGCGCCGTGAAACGCGCCGTTGAGGAGTCCAAGTCATGAAGGAAAGTGCAAGGTACGCGAAGATTGTCGAGTGGTCTGAAGAGGACCAATGCTTTGTCGGAAGCTCACCAGGGCTGGTTTACGGTGGGTGCCACGGTCCGGATGAAAAAGCTGTCTTCGAGGAACTGTGCCAAGTCGTCGAGGAAGCAATTGCGCTTTACCACCAAGATGGTAAGCCCCTACCTCTGCCAACGTCTGGCCGCGACTACGCGAACAAAATGCAGAACGTCGCATAACAGCGCAGTCCACCGGACGCGCGCAAGAGCAGCGCGCGCCGGTGACCGCGGACGTTAGACGGCCCACTGGGCTCACGGCAGGTCGGGACTCTGGAGATTTCATAATGCTTTCCGTGGACGTTGGAACAATCATTACCGTTACACTTACGGTCTTTGGCGTCCTCGCGGCCGTGCTGACGCTTCGACATGAACTACGGATGCGGCGCCACATTGCAGCCGAGGAACTCGCGCTACAGCGGCAGCGCTTTGAACGCGAGGACCGTGAAAGCGAGGCCAGGCAACAGTGGCTCGAGCGCCAGAACATTACTCTCGGTGAAATGGTAAAACCACTCGCGGACAAACTCGTCGCGAGCCTCGTTGCGGACACAAGGTGGGCCGCCGATGCACTCGAGCGCGCCAAGCTTGGGCCCTACACGAAAACTCTCTTTGGCGAGCGCAGCTCGCATTTCCGTGAAGAAAAGGAGCACGTTGCCGAGCGTTTTGTTCCCATGCTGTTGCGGAGGTGCCGCAAGCTCATCGAGGAGGACGGGAAGCGAGTGTTCCTGCTCATCGATGCTGGCACGACGCTTTATCCGTTCTTCAGCCGGTTGGGGGAGCAGACGGTCAGAGCCTGGGAGGTGGGCGACTTATGGTTCCGTGATGGTCGCCTCGTTGTCGTGACAAACAACCTTCCTGGCGTTCAGCTACTGATGGAGAACGGCCGGCCGAATCCAGGAAATCGGTATTCAGGCTTGGCGCTGGACTGCCACCTGTTGCCAGGCGTTCCTCTGCCGGTGTACTCGGCGGTCACGGGCGACGAGACAGAGGAAGCAATCATGAAAATCCGCTCTAATAATAGCGGTCAGCCCATTGCTATAATTTCACTTGTCACTGGTAACTGGATTCGCATTCGTCGGACATCACCGCGTTGTCCTATTCCATTGGCACGAGGTAAGGGACACCTGAAGGCGAAACAGAATTTCGTCAATGTTGCGGACGAAGTGTATGTGATAAGCCCGTTGGGAAAAATATTTGCGTCAGCCGAAAGAGAGGTGGTAAACAAGTGGCTGGGGTTCGATAGCGCGCAGATCGACCTAGAGAAGCAGACTTACGAAGAACTCACTGTGACACGTGACGATCAAGTACGGAAAATTGCGCTGATCTCCACGTCGCGGCCAAATCACCGTATTCTTAGCAACCTGAGCCTCTACCTTCGCGGTCAGCTGGGAGTCGAAGCAATAGACGAAGGCGCTTTCGCGAGTAGCCCACTCGGCGAGCCAGCCAGCATTCTGTTCGCATTTGACAATCTACCCAACGAGCCAAGCTTGGAGCGTGAAGTAGAGTTTCCGCATCGCCACACACGCCGAAACGATTTTATCGAGTTTTTTTCAAACCCCTGATTCCACAGTGAGTGAACTGCGTCCAACTATCGGTCGCACCGGACCGCCCGCAAGCGGGCGCCCGGTGAACCGAGGCGTTAGGCCTCATCAAGCTGCATCTCGTGTGTTGGAGGCATTGACAGCACTTCGCATCCAGTGGCACACTGCGAAGCGTGAAGGCCCTGCTGCTGACCCAAACACGCGTCGCGTACACCGATTCATCGTTTGCGGAGATCGTCGTCTGGGAAGTTTCGCGTCCTTTGGAAAGCTCAGCGCATTCGTACAAGTACCGGCTGGCCTTTGTGGTCGATGGGGTCTGCGTTCTCCGCTACGACAATGAGTCCGGTAAGGGCGACCATCGGCACACACTGGACGGGGAGGCTCGCTACCGGTTCTTGTCACTCGACAGGCTCTTCGCCGATTTTGACCGCGATATCCGGAGGTTCATACATGAAGACCGTAATACTTGACGTCCGCACGCCTAAGGCGGCAATGGCCGACGCGCTTGCCGCTATCAAATCGGGCAAGCCGCAGAAGTCGGCTCGCATCTCTTTCGCTACGCCGGAGCTGCTTTGGCGGGTACTCACCGCCAAGAGGTGGGAGCTCTTAAAGGCGCTTTGCGGTGCGGGCCCCGTCTCGATCCGGGAGGCTGCGCGTAGAGTTGGTAGAGACGTGAAGGCAGTTCACTCGGATGTTACGGCGCTGCTCCTGGCGGGCGTGCTAGATCGAACCGAATCGGGGCAGATCGAGTTCCCCTACGAAGCCGTGAAAGTCGAGTTCATGCTTGAGGCGGCATGAAGCCTTGCCAACGGCAACGGCGAGGCGCCAACGCCCCGTGCGTACTATCCCGGGTCGACCAATGCCGGTGCAGTGCTGGTTAAAGACGCGATGCTGTCGGCAATCACCGCCGCGCTGGCTCGATCTGGATTTAAGGATTGCAAAGATGTCGATGTCTTCGACATGCGCGTCACCGATGCAGCTCACAATGTTGTTGAAGGAAACAAAACGTTCAAGGGGGTCTGGAATGAAGTGTGGGCATTCCAGGTATGCGGCCAAATGATCGGTGTGCCAATGACCTTCATTCCGGATGCCGATGGCGGCGGCACCACATTTACAACTGGCCCGGCGAAGATGGGCGACGCCACGGTTAAACCCTAGGCAACCTCGCCAATTGGCTGGCGAATAAGTGCCCAGCCAGCCATTCATTCCACCGGACCCGCGCGAAAAGCCGCGTAGTCCGGTGAATTCAAACATTGGGCACGAACGGACGCGCGGTGCTATATTGACGGTCACGCTCGGAGGAATCCGCGATGGACTGGAAACCCTATATCACGACCGATCCTCAGATCATGCACGGTGCTGTGTGTTTCCGGGGAACGCGAATACCCGTATCCGTCGTTCTCGATAATCTCGCCGCCGGCGAGACGACGGAACGGATTCAGGATCAATATCCTTCGCTCAGACCTGAGCATATTCCCGCGGCGATCGGCTACGCCGCGGACTTAGCCCGAGAACGCATCGTTCCCATCCCCGCCTAGCTGCGCCGGATGCTTGCTCGATTCAAGCTTGACGAGAATCTGTCTCGTGATGCTGAAGCCTTGCTCCGCAGGGCTGGTCACGATGTGCACACGGTACTCGGCGAGCAATTGGGAGGCAATGTCGATCCAACGGTCTTTGATGCCACTCAGGCGGAGGATCGCATTCTCGTGACTTTCGATCTCGATTTCTCCGACATCCGTGTCTACCCTCCGGCGAGTCACAAGGGCGTCTGGGTATTGCGCCCGCACACGCAGAGCGTCGACAGCACACTCGCCTTGCTGGGGCTGCTTTGGTTGTGCTTGAGGCGGAGCCGACGGAAGCGCGCCTGTGGATTATCGAGCCCGATATGGTCCGTATTCGTGAGTAGATGGTGGTTCGTGCCTTAGCGCACATGAACACGGACCCTCAACAGCGGCGTTTCGCGCCACCGTTTCGGGCGGGTTATGCGCAACGTCGGGCGCCATGGGCGAGCAATCGGAGATCGTCAGGAGAAACCTCGATATGCTTTCTCGACAACTCGGGCAAGTCGGCCCGCCGGTGGCTGCACTGGGCTTGGGCTGCATGGGAATGTCCAGTTCATACGGACCTGCCGACGAAACGGAAAGCATCGCGACGATTCATGCCGCGCTGGAGGCAGGCGTTACGCTGCTCGACACGGGCGACTTCTACGGCATGGGGCACAACGAGCTGTTGATAGGCAATGCCCTGAGAGGTCGCTCGCGGGAGAAGGTGGTGCTCAGCGTGAAGTTTGGCGCGATGCGCGATCCGGCGAATGCAGCCCTTGGATTCGACGCACGCCCGTCTGCGGTGAAGAGTTTTCTGGCCTACAGCCTGCGGCGACTGAATACCGACTACGTGGATATCTACCGTCCCGCCCGCCTCGATCCCGCCGTGCCGATCGAGGATACGGTTGGAGCGATTGCAGCCATGGTAACAGCCGGCTACGTGCGCTACCTGGGCCTGTCGGAGGTGGGCGCAGACACGCTACGCCGTGCGCATGCCGTCCATCCGGTCACCGATCTGCAGATCGAATATTCTCTGTTCTCGCGCGGCATCGAGGCGCGGATTCTCCCGGCTTGCCGCGAGCTTGGCATCGGCGTGACGGCCTACGCGGTGCTGTCGCGCGGCCTGTTGAGTGGGCACTGGTCGAAGGATCGGTCAATTGGCGCAGGAGATTTTCGCAGCCACGGCCCTCGCTTCAGCGGCGACAACCTCGACCATAACCTGGCGCTGGTCGATACGCTCCGCGCCGTCGCGAATGAGCGGGGTTGGACGGTAGCGCAAGTCGCCATCGGCTGGGTGCTCTCGCGTGGCCAGTATATTGTGCCGCTGATCGGGGCGCGCCGGCGCGACCGCCTCGTGGAAGCCCTCGGCGCCAACGATATGCAGCTTACGCCGGATGACCTCGCATGTATCGAGCGCGCAGTGCCACCCGGTTCTGCTGCCGGCGAGCGCTACCCTTCACGGCAGATGGCTCAGCTCGACAGCGAACGCAACGACGGTTGAACACGCGCCCAACTAGGGCATGCGGCCGACCAGTCGCAGCGGCGGCAGGTGCCCGGCGTTGGGCAGCACGGACCGTCGCCTCCTCTTAGGGAAGCATGAGGGGGGAGATATCCCCTAATTTTTTAATAATCTCCAAAAACAATCAGTTAAGCCAGGCTTCTACCAGGTTTAAAGAAAATTCGCGATTCTTCTCCTTCCGCCCTAAAGTTCCCCGCCAAGCTGCCGTTAAAGAGGCATACAGCAGTAGGCTAAGGAAGCAACCATGAAAATCGACAGTTCCATCAAGTCAGTCAGCACCGGCGCAGTCAACGGCGGCGGATCCCGTCCAGGCAAGGGAGCGGCCAGCGCGCCGGGTTCCGGCGGGGGGGATCGCGTCCAGTTGAGCCCGCTTTCCTCGCAGTTGCAGGCAATCGAAAGCAGCATGGCCGATACTCCCGTGGTGGACAGCGCGCGCGTGGCCGAGATCAGGCAGGCCATTGCCGAAGGCCGCTTCAAGGTCAATCCGGAACTGGTGGCCGACCAACTGCTCCAGACCGCGCGCGAACTGCTGCGCTCGAGACTGGTGGCCTGATGCCGCGCACCGCGTCCCCGGATGCGGGCTCCGCGGCGAGCGCAGCGGTTTTCGTCGCCGGGCTGCAGGACGAACACATCGCGCTGGTCGCTTTCACCAGCTTGTTGCGAACCGAGCAGGACGCCCTCGTCCAGGGCGATGCCGACCGCCTGGCGGAAATCGCCACCGACAAGGCAGAACAGCTCGAACTGCTTACCCTTCTGGGCGAGTCGCGTAGCCGCCATCTCGCCGCCCAGAATCTGAACGGCAGCGCCGAGGGCATGCTGACCTGGCTAAGCCGCAATCCGGGCTTTGGCGCGGCGGTGAAAAAGATCTGGCGCGATCTGCTGGCGCAGGCCGAGACGGCGCGGCAGATCAACCACAGCAACGGCCTCCTGATCGAGAGCAGACTGCAACAAAACCGGCTGAAGCTGGCGGTGCTGCAAACCGCGGCGGCCTGCGACGGCGTCTACCGTCCAGACGGACAACTGCGCCCGCTGCGCAGCACAAGGTCTCTCAGCCAAGTCTAGTTTTTCTCAGGCGGAGAAATCGGTCGGCAGAACCGCGATGCATCGGCTGGCGATGGCCGCGGCTAGGCGCGCCTAGCGCGCCGGCGCTGCGCCGGCAAACGGAATGTCGACCGCCTTGCCCGGCGTTTCCGCCAATATCATCACCGTCACCCGGCGGTTGCGCGCCCGGCCTTCGGGCGTGTCGTTGGACGTCACCGGCCGGTTCGGACCGTAACCGATGGCGCTCAAGCGCCGCACGGCAACCCCGTTGTCGATGAACAGCCGCACCACGCTGCTCGCGCGCGCCGCCGACAATTCCCAGTTGGAAGGGAACTGGCTGGTGCTGATCGGCGCATTGTCGGTGTAGCCCTCGACCTGAATCCCCTGCTCCGTTGTCGCGAGGACTCTGGCGACTTGCTGCAGCGCGCGGCCGGACTCCGCGCGCAGTTGCGCCTGCCCCGAGGCGAACAGCACGCTCGCGTTGATCTCCACCGAGATGCCCCGATTGCTCTGCGTCACCTTGACCTGGCCATCGCGTACCAGCGAGTCCAGCACCCTGAGTATATCTTGGGCGATGCCGCGCATCTGCTCGCGCTGCATGCGCTGCGGGTCGGCCGGCTGGATGATCCTGCGCGGGGGCAGGTCCCGCGGGAGCGACTGCGCCGCGGGCGCAATCCGCTCCAGCACCCGGCCGCCAAAGGCGCTGCCCAGAGAATCGCTCAGCACGCGGTATTTCCCCTCGCTCACCGAGGACAGCGCATACATGACGACGAAGAAGGCGAACAACAGCGTGATAAAGTCGGCATAAGAAACCAGCCAGCGCTCGTGGTTGTCCGACTGCCGCTGATCGAGATACTTTCTCCTGCGGCGCATGTTGCAGGCTCTCCTGTCCGAGCGCGACGCGTGTTCAGACGCCGCCGGCGCCTGGCCCCTGGTCGGTGACATAACCGAGCAGGCGATTTTCGATCATGCGCGGGTTCTCGCCGCTGGCGATCGAGACCAGTCCGTCGACCAGAATCTCCCGCAGCAGCACTTGCCGCGCGATCAGCACCTTCAGTTTGTTCGCCACCGGCAGGAACACCAGGTTGGCCAATCCCACACCGTAGATGGTTGCGACGAAAGCAACCGCGATGCCGCTGCCCAGTCGCGCCGGCTCGGACAGGTTCTCCATGACATGAATCAGACCCAGCACCGCCCCGAGTATGCCGATGGTGGGCGCATATCCCCCCGCAGCTTCCCAGATTCGCGCCGCCTGCCGGTGATATTCCTCGAAGCTGATGATTTCCACCTCCATCGCTTCGCGCAGCTTCTGCGGCTCGGCGCCATCGGCCAGCAGTTGCAGCCCCTTGCGTGCGAACGGGTCCGCGGCCATGTCGGCCTGCTGCTCGAATGCGAGCAGTCCCTCCCTACGCGCTGCATGGCTCCAGCGCAGGATGTCCGCGATCATGCGCCGCGGCGCGAAATCCGGCGGCAGCACGACCCATTTCACCATTCTTACGCCGCGCACGAACACCCGCGCCGGACTCTGCACCATCACCGCGCCGGCGGTCCCGCCGAGCACGATCAGCAACGCCGCGCTCTGCAGCAGCGAGCCGACATATCCACCCTCGAGGAGTTGTCCTCCGACGATGCCCGCCAGGGCGACCGCGATACCGATGAGGCTGCCGAAATCCACAACTCAGAGATTCCGGATCTGACTGCGCAAGCGCGCAATCGCTTGGCTGTGCAACTGGCAGATGCGCGATTCGCTCACGCCGAGCGTCTCGCCGATCTCGCGGAAATTGAGTTCCTCTTCGTAATACAGTCCCATCACCACCTTCTCCCGTTCCGGCAGGCCCGCGATCGCTTTCACCAGGCGCCCGCGCAGCTTGCGGTCGAGCAGCGCTTCGAGCGGATTGACGCCGTTCTCGTCGCGATGGCGCTCGAGATAATCGATGCCGTCGGCGTGATCGAAGTCCTCGAAAGAAATCAGCTGGTAGCCGCGCGCCTCCTGCAGCATCTTCTGGTAGTCGGCGAGCGGGATGCCCAATTCAAGGGCCACCTCGCTCTCGGCCGGAGCTCGTCCCAAGCGCTGCTCCAGCTTGGCGATCGCACCCTCGATGCGGCGCAAGTCGCGCCGAAAGCTGCGCGGCAGCCAGTCAGCCTGACGCAAGCCGTCGAGTATGGCGCCGCGGATGCGCTGCGCGGCGTAAGTCTCGAACTGCGCCCCGTGGGATTCCTCGTAGCGGTTGACCGCGTCGAGCAGACCGAGCATGCCGGTCTGGATGATATCGTCGATTTCCACGCTCGCCGGCAGCTTCGCCATCATGTGATGAGCGATGCGCTTGACCAATGGCGCGTATTGCGTCAGGTAGTGTTGTATGTCGCGGGTAGCGGTGGCGGTGGCGGTGGCGGTAGCGGTATACATGCTGGTCCTAATGGCTGGTTTACGCCGCAGCGGCGCGCAGCCGGTTTGAGTGGATGAGGCGGCGCATGAAGTCATCGAAGCCGCAGCCGTCTTCTTCGGCCCGCGGCCAGCCGGCGATCGCCTGCGCCAGGCAGCGAAAGCTCCCCGCTGCCGCCGCGCCCGGAAACGCCGCCACCACCGGCAGCCGCAATCGCACAGCATGCTGCAGCTCGGCGTCCGGGGGAACATGCCCCATGAAGGCCAGCGATACATGCAGGTAGCGCCGCGCCACGCCCGCCATGTTGCCGAAAATGGTCCGGGCCTCGCGCTCGCTGGCGACGTTATCGACCAGAACATGGAATTCGCGACGCGCGAACTCGTTCGCCAGCCGTTTGATCAACGCGTAGGCCGCCGTGATTGCGGCGGCGTTGCCCCCGGCGATAACGATCACCTCCTGTGCCGCGGTGCCGGGCCAGAGCAGGGCGCTGGTGCTGCCCGGTGCGGCGTCCACCAACAAGGTATCCACCGGGAAGCCCAGGCGGGCGCAGCGCTCCACCAGCCGCCGCTGCTCGGGCGCCGGGAGTTGCGCAAGCGAACGCGCGCCGCGCGCGAGCGGCAGTATCCTGATTCCGGCCGGGCCGCGTACGATCACCTCGTCAAGATCCCGCCCACTCCTGATCACGTCCTCGAGGTCGAAGCGCGCCTTCAGCCCGAGCGCCGCGGCGACACTGTGCGCGGCCGGATGTTCGTCGAGTATCAACACGTCGCTGCCACGTTCGGCCAGCGCGCCCGCAAGATTGACGATGGCCCCGGCCTTGCCGCTGGCGCTGGCGCTGATGGACACAACGCGCAGTCCGCTCCGGTCGAGCAGCCGGCGCAAGCCTTCGGCCTGGTCAGGCCGCGTTCTAGCCAAGGCTCGCTCCCACAACGGTGCCGCCCGCGGACGCAGTGGCCAGCATCAGCTGGCATTCGGCCGCATCCAGATGGTGCACGGAAGGCGCGGCAACCGGGCGCAGCGCACGCTCGAGCAGATGCTCCCTGTCCGGCAGATGCAGGTCCTCCGGCACGCGTTGACCGTCGGTGACATAGTGAAGCGACAGTCGATGGCGGATGACGATGTCGAGCGTCGTGGCGATGCCCATCGCCTCGTCGGTCTTGGTGATGATGCACCCGTGTACCCCGCCGCCGCGATACGCTCGCACCACGTCGTCCAGCGTTTCGCCGTTGCCGGTGGCATTGAGCAGCAGCAGGCGCTGCACCTGGGTCCCCGACGCGGAGAGCAGTGCGAGTTGCTCCACCACCATTTCGTCGCGCTGGCTCATGCCTACCGTGTCGATCAGCACCAGGTGTTTGCCGCGCAGATCGTCGAGCACGAACTGCAGGTCGGATGCGTCCTTTATGGCGATCACGCGCACGCCCAGGAGCTTGCCGTAGATGCGCAGCTGCTCGTGGGCGCCGATACGATAGCCATCCGTGGTGAGCAACGCGATCCGGTCGGCGCCGTAGCGCACGACGCAGCGCGCCGCGATCTTGGCCACGGTCGTGGTCTTGCCGACGCCGGTCGGTCCCACCAGCGCATAGACCCCGCCGCGTTCGACCATTTCGTCCGCCGCCGCGACGGTGCGCAGGTTACGCTCGAGCACCGCTTTCACCCAACCGAGCTTGCGCTCTTCGCCCAGACCCGGCGGCATCTTGGCGAGAAACTGGCGCACCAGCGCCGCACTGAATCCGGCGTGCAGCATGTCGCGCAGCACGCGTGCCTTGCCGGGCTCGCGCCGCTGCGCCGTGTCCCAGGCCTGATACACGAGCTGCTGTTCGATCAATCCACGCATCGACTTGATCTCGCGCGCGAGGCTGCGCGAAACCGGGTCTTCTGCAACGGCCGCCGCCGCGGCCGGAGCGGGAGTGGCCGGCTGCGGATCGCGTCCCGAAACCGCTGCCTTGCCCTGGCGCCCGCGCGGCGCGGCCTGCGCCGTCGCGGCGTGCGGCGGCAGATCGCCCGGCGCCACGGCGAGGATCTCCACGCCGCCCTCGACCGCGCGATTGGACAGAATCAACGCATCCGGACCCAGCCCCTGCCTGACCAGATGCAAGGCCTGGCGCGAGGTGCCGGCGGAAAATTTTCTGACGTTCATGCTTTACCCCCGAGCAAGGCGGTGACTTTGATGGTGCTGGTATCCGGTATTTCGCTATGCGCGATGACCTTGATCTGCGACACGGCGCGGCGCAGGAAGCGGGCGAGCAAGACACGCAATTCGGCCGGAACCAGCAGCACCGGCGGCAGCCCGAGCCGCTCCTGCTGTTCGGCGGCCGCGCCCGCCTCGCGCAGCAGCGTATCGACCAGCCCCGGCTCGATACCCGCGGCGTCGCTCGCCTTGGCCTGCACCGCCTGCAGCAGAATGCGTTCCAGGCCCGGCTCCAGCGCCATCACCTGCAGTTCGTTCGTTCCGGGATAGAGTTGCTGCACTATGGCGCGGCCCAGCGCCACCCGCGCCAGCGCGGTCAGATCGCCCGCGTCCTGCACTTTCGCGCCGTGCTCGGCGAGCACTTCGATGATGGTGCGCATGTCGCGGATATGCACGCCTTCTTCGAGCAGGCGCTGCAGCACTTTTTGCAGGGTCCCGAGCGGCAGCAGTTTCGGCACCAGGTCTTCGACCAGCTTGGGCGATTCGCGTCCGACGTGATCGAGCAACTGCTGCGCTTCCTGCCTGCCCAGCAGTTCGGAGGCGTGCGTCTGCATCACGTGATTCAGATGAGTGGCGACCACGGTGCCGGCATCGACCACCGTGTAACCGAAGGTCTGAGCCTGCTCGCGCATGTTGGCCTCGACCCACACGGCCGGCAAACCAAACGCCGGATCGCGCGTCACCGCGCCGGGCAGAGCGGTGCTCACGTGTCCGGGATTGATGGCGAGGTGCATGCCGCTATAGGCCTCGCCGCGTCCGATCTCGACGCCCTTGAGGGTGATCACGTAGGCATTGGGACGCAGCTCGAGGTTGTCGCGGATATGAACCGCTGGCGCGAGAAAGCCGACGTCCAAGGCGAATTTCTTGCGCAGTCCCTTGATCCGCTTGAGCAGTTCGCCGTCTTGCGCCTTGTCGACCAGCGAAATCAGCCGGTACCCCACCTCCAAACCAAGCGTATCCACGGGAACCACGTCGTTCCAGGACGCCTCGAGCGCGGGGCTCGCGACCGCTTGTTCCGGCGCCGGGACCTCCGACGCGGGCGGGCGCGTCGCGATCGTATAGCCGCCTCCGGCCAGCAGCGCGGCCAGCAACAGGAAGGCAAAGTTGGGCATGCCCGGAATCAGCCCCATGATGGCGAGGATGGCCGCGGTGATCATCAACACCTGCGACTTGTTGAACAATTGTCCGACCAGTTGCTCGCCGATGTTCTGATCGCTTCCTACCCGGCTGACGACGATGCCCGCGGCCGTGGAGATCACCAGCGCCGGGATCTGCGCCACCAGGCCGTCGCCGATGGTCAGCAGGGTGTAGAACTTCGCCGCCGTGGCGACTTCCAGATCGTGCTGCAGCACGCCGACTACCAGACCGCCGACGATGTTGACGAGCAGGATGATGATCCCGGCAACGGCATCGCCGCGCACGAACTTGCTCGCGCCGTCCATGGCGCCATAGAACTCGGCTTCCTGGGAAATCTCCCTGCGGCGGCGGCGCGCATCGTCCTCGCCTATCAGGCCGGCGTTGAGATCGGCGTCGATCGCCATCTGCTTGCCCGGCATCGCATCCAGGGTGAAGCGCGCGCTGACTTCGGCGATACGCCCGGCGCCCTTGGTGATCACCACGAAATTGATCACCACCAAGATAAAGAACACTACCAGGCCGACGGCGTAGTTGCCGCCGACCAGGAATTGGCCGAATGCCTCGATCACCTTGCCGGCGGCGTCCGGCCCGGTGTGGCCGTGGAGCAGCACCACGCGCGTCGAGGCGACATTGAGCGACAGCCGCAGCAGCGTCGTCAGCAGCAGGACGGTGGGGAACACGGCGAAGTCCAGCGGCTTCAGCGTGTACAGGCTGACCAGCAGCACGATGATGGCGAGCGCGATGTTGAACGTGAACAAGAGATCCAGCAGAAACGGCGGCACCGGCAGGATCATCATCGTCAGGATCATTATGATCAGCATCGGCACTGCCGCCGCGCGCAGGCCGGCGCTGCCCAGCAGCAGCCTCAGATTGAACGTATCGTTCATGCGGCGGACGCCCCGGGATCAAGCCCTGGGTCAAGTCCGGGAGGCAGCGGCGCGAGATCCGGCTGCTGCGGCATCGGGCCGCCGTCTTGCCGATGGCGGCGCAGTTGATACACGTACGCCAGCACTTCGGCCACGGCGGTATAGAGCGCTGCCGGGATCTCGTCGCCCAGCTCGGCGTGACGGTACAGGGCGCGCGCGAGCGGCGGCGCTTGCAGTATCGGCACCTGGTGCTCCACGGCCAGCGCACGGATGCGAGCGGCCAGCAGGTGCGCGCCCTTCGCCACCATCCGCGGGGCGCGCATCGAGCCGTCCTGGTAACGCAAGGCCACGGCGTAATGGGTCGGGTTGGTGACGACCACGTCGGCCTTGGGAATTTCCGCCATCATGCGCCGGCGCGCCATCTCGCGCTGCTGGCTGCGGATGTGCGCCTTGACCTGCGGATCGCCTTCGGTTTCCTTGTTCTCCTGGCGCACTTCCTCGCGCGTCATGCGCAGCTTGCGCTCGTGCTCCCAGATCTGGAACGGGACGTCGATGGCGGCCACCAGGGCCATGCTGCCGGCCATCACGAGAAAGCTCGCGCCGAGCAGGTGCACCAGGTGCGCCATGCCGGCGCCGAGCGGCTCGGCGGCAAGCGACAAGACCGCGCCGATGTTATGCCACATGACCCAGGCGGCGACGCCGCCGACGAGCACGGTTTTGGCGATCGCCTTGAGCATTTCGATCACGCCGTGCCACGACAGGATGCGCGCCAACCCTTTTAATGGATCGATGCGCTCCCAGTCCGGCGCGAGCGGCTTGAAGCTGAACAACCAGCCGTTCAGCAGCAGCGCCGACGCGATCCCCGCCAGCACCAGCAGCGCGAGCAGCGGGGAAAACGCCAGCAGCGCGTCGACCGAGGAGTCCTTCAGGCGCAGCAGCATCAAATCGGTGTCGAACGCCAGCGCGCGCTCGAGTTGCATGCCGTGGCGCATCAGGCCCGACAGCCTGTCGGCGAGGCCGGCCCCCATGAACCACAGCCCCGCCCCGGCGGCGAGCAGCAGCGCCAGCGTGGACAGCTCGCGCGAACGCGCGACCTGCCCCTCCTCGCGCGCCTGTTCCCGCCGTCGCACGGATGCGGGTTCTGTGCGTTCCAAACCGGTGTCTTCTGCCATCTCCCGTCCTTGGCTGATTGAACGGGATTATCGAATGGCGATGCCGGCCTCGATCAGTCGAACAGTGCCGCTTTTGCCGCGCAATTCACCGCCTTCGGGGATTTCGTCCAAGTTCTATCGCCGAAGCTTGATGTATCCTCCTACGCCCGCCGATGTCGATGCGCGAGCATTGCGCGCTGCGCGCGCCAACCGTGTTTTCTCTACGAATGAAAAGCACATCCGTAGAGAAAACACAGTTATGCAATAAAAACAGGAATAGCGCGGGGTTTTATCCAAGATCGCCGCTTGGGCGCGGATGTGCTTTTCATCCGTGCCCAAGCGGCGATCCGCGCGGACGGGCCGCCGTCCGCGCAAGTTCTAGCGCCGCAGCTCGATGTATCCTCCCGCGTCAACCTATGCCGATGCGCGAGCATTGCGCGCTGCGCGCGCCAACCGTGTTTTCTGCACCGATGAAAAGCACATCGGTACAGAAAACACGGTTCTGGATAAACGCAACAAGAGCTTTGGGTGGGGTTTATCCAAGATCGCCGCTTGGGCGCGGATGTGCTTTTCATCCGTGCCCAGGCGGCGATCCGCGCGGACGGGCCGCCGTCCGCGCAAGTGCGACCGCCGAAGCTCGACGTATCCTCCGCGTCCGCCAACGCCAGCGCGGGGTTTTTTATAACAAGATCGCAACGCTGCGAGAAACTAGAACCCCAGGCTTTCCAGCAGATCGTCGACTTGGTTTTGATTGGTCACCACGTCGCCGCCGCCGGCGGCATTCACCACCGGGCCGTTGAGCAGGCCGGCGTCGATTTCGCTGCGCACATCGGCGGGTGCCAGATCGACCAGCAGATGCACCAATTGCTGTTCCATGTCTTGCGCCAGTGCGGTGATCTTCTTTATCACCTGTCCGGTCAGATCTTGAAAATCCTGCGCCATCATGATTTCGAGCAGCTGGGCATTGGTGGCTCGCGTCTGCTTCGGCACGTCTGCAAGATAGTCACGGGTGCCGGCTACCAGCGCCTTGAATTCGTCCACGTTCAACTGCCTGTCGAACAGCCTTTGCCATTGCGCGGCGAGGCGCCCGGCTTCCTCTCCGAGCCGGTCCTGGATCGGCTGCGATGCTTCGATCGCGTTCAGCGCGCGCACCGCCGCCTGCTCGGTCATCTTGACCACGTAGTCGAGCCGGTCGCGCGCGTCGGGGATCGCGGCGGCGGTCTTTTCCAGCAGCCGGTCGTAGCCCAACTCGCGCAGGGCGTCGTGGAGGGTCCGCGTCAGATGGCCGATGCGGTTGATGACGCAGCCCGCGGCAGCCTCCTCCCCTTCCACGTCCGCTTTTGGCACAGCCTTTGCCTTTGCCTTCGCTTTCACCCTCGCCTTCGTTTTCGGCGCAGCTTCCATTTTCGGCGCAGCCGCGCGCGCACGCGCGGACTTGTCCTTGGCGATGCTGTCGAACAGGGCCTCCAGGTCCTCTGAATCCGCTTCCATCACGATCGCGCTCATGACCCGACTCCCGCTTCCATTGTCTTGAATATCTTGTTGAGCTTTTCATCCAGGGTCACGGAGGTGAATGGCTTGACCACGTAACCGCTGGCGCCGGCCTGGGCGGCGGCAATGATGTTCTCCTTCTGCGCTTCGGCGGTGACCATCAGCACGGGCAAATCCTTCAACGCCGCGTCCGCGCGGATATTCTTTATCAGATCGAGGCCGGTCATGTTGGGCATGTTCCAGTCGGAGATGACGAACTGGTACCCGCCGCCGCGAAGTTTTCCGAGCGCGTCCGCTCCGTCCTCGGCCTCGTCGACATTGTGGAAGCCAAGTTCCTTGAGCAGGTTGCGCACGATCCTGCGCATGGTCGAAAAATCGTCCACCACCAGGAACTTCATATTCGGATCCGCCATGTATTGCTCCAGTTAGGCCGTCAAATCCCGCACCGCGCGGATTTCGAGCCGCGCATTAGCTATCGTCAGATTTCGCGTAATCTTGAACGCCGGACGAAGGATTTCCCAGGTCCACGGGAATCGGCACGGCTTCCCGGTGGTACCAGTCCCGCGCGGCCTCCGCCTGCAGCGCCGTCCGCCGTATCCGCGCCAGAACCTGAGGCAGCGGCAGCTTCAGGAATTGCTGGATAGCGGCGTAATCGTCCGGCAGCGCCGGATTGTCCCACCCGCCGGCCGAATGCCGGGCTAGATTCATCGCCAGCGCCACGTTCATCACGCGCGGATGCGTCGCGTGCGCATCGTCCATCAGGGACCGCAGCAGCGCCGCCAGCCTCCATTCCGCGAGCAGCGCGCTCTGCAGATCGGCAAGCTTGAATCCGAGCACGCTCGATTGCGCGGCGCTGCTGCGCAAGGACCCGTTCGCGCGCAGCATGGCCGCAATCCCCATGGACATTTCGGGGGCGAAGCACCAGAGCAGTATTTCCGCAAGGTCGTGCAGCAAAGCCGCGATCGCAACCTCGTCCGCCCTCCGCTCGTGGCGCAGATTGGCCCAATCGTGCGCGTACAGCGCCGCATGATGCGCGCGGCAGACGACGTGCATCAGCCCGTCGAGTGCCAGCGGCCGGCCTGCCAGTGATGACTCGACCGCCGGCAGGTCGCCGAAGTGCTCGAAGAACGGCGTGATCCCCAGCATCATCAGGGCGTGCTCGACGGTGGTGATATCGCTTATCTGGGCGGCTCTGCGATGCGCCTGCAGATAGCGCAGCACCCGCAGGGTAAACATCGGATCGTGCAGCAGCACCCGCGCGATGTCGCGCGCGACCACCCTCTCCTCATGCTCGCGCAAGCGCGCCAGCTCTTCGACGGTGCGGCGCAGCACCGGGATCTCGACCGCATCCAGGGCGCGCACCCAGGCCGATTTGTCCCGTGGCAGTTCCGCGAACATCATTGCACCGCGTTCACATGTGCCACAGCAGCAGCCTCGCGTCGCGCGGCGCGCGCGGCGCAAGCGTCGGCGCACAGGGCACGCCCGGAATGGCGAAGCCGTTGCTGATCAACAGGCTGCCGGAACGCATTTCGCGGCTCGCTTGTTGCCACAGGTCGCCCATCGCGGCGGGCGACAGGTAGGCGTAGACGACGTCATAGCGGCCCAGGTCGAGATCGCGGAAATCGCCCCAGCTTATGCGGCAGGATTGCGCCCGGAGCGCCGCGCGCAGCCGGCTCAGCAGAAACGGCACCGGCGCCGCTTCGATGCCGTAGTAGCGGCCCGCAGGACGCGCGCGCGCGAGGTAAGCAAGCATCCCTCCCAGCCCGCTCCCCAGGTCGAGAAAAGCGAAATCTCGCTCTCGCGGCAACAGCTCCGCGACGGCTTGTGCCGCAGCCCGGCTGGACAGAAACAGCGGCACGCGCGTTTGAGACACACCCCAATAGAAGGATGCGAGCAGGCAAAACGCGCCGAGCGCGTACGCGGGCGGCAGGCCGAACCCCAGCGTCCATACCAGTCCCGGAACGAACAGCGCATGGATCGGAAGCCACCACGCATCCATGTCCAGGCCACGCGCGAGCCTGGCCGCAACGATTCCCTGCAGCAATGCCAAGGTCATGGCATCGCTGCTCGCCAGCGCAGCCGGAACCATGGCGGTCAGCCCCAGGATCACCAATGACGCCCCGGCCTGCACTGCGGCCGCCTGCGCCAGCGGCACGCGCGCCGGATAGGCGGGCGCCGGCCCGGCCGCCGCATCGGCGACGCGCTCAGGGCTTGGCGGCGGCAGCATTGGTGGCTTCATCCCTAGCGTCGGGTTTCGCATCGGGTTTCACGTCAGGTTTCGCGTCGACTTCCAGCGTGCCGCCGTCCTTGCTCACCGCCTCCTCGGTTCTTCTGTTCATGACGATGATGCTGATGCGGCGGTTGATCGGATTCAGGGGATTGCTGAAGTCGAACAACACCGCGGAAGACAGGCCGACGACCCGCAGCACGCGCGTTTCATCCAGGCCGCCCCCGATCAGCTCGCGCCTCGCGGCATTCGCCCTGTCGGCCGACAATTCCCAATTGCTGTAGCCCTTGTTTCCTCCGGAGTAGGCTTGCGCGTCGGTGTGGCCGGAGATGCTGATGCGGTTGGGCACGTCGTTTAGCGCCTTGCCGATCTCGCGCAGTATGTCCCGGCTGTACGATTGCAGTTGCGCGCTGCCGCTGGCGAACATCGGCCGGTTGTATTCATCCACGATTTGGATGCGCAGGCCTTCGGTGGTGATATCGAGCAGCATCTGATTGCGAAACGGCTTCAGAGCCGCATTGCTTTCGATCGCCTGTTCGATGCGCTTCTTCAGATCCTGCAGCTTCGCCGCTTCCTTGCGCGCAAGTTCGGCCTCCGCCGCCTTGAGGTTGATGGTTTTCTTTTCCGCTTCGATTGTGCCCTTCATGACCTGACCCGTGCTCCGGGTGAGATCCTGGCCGCCGCCCTTGACCAGGCTGGAACTGTCGCCGCTGCCGCTGCCGCCCATCAGCGCCACTTTGAGCGGCGTCTGGAAATATTCGGCGATGCCCTTCAGGTCTCCGCCGGTGGTCGAGCCGAGCAGCCACATAAGCAGGAAAAAGGCCATCATGGCGGTGACGAAATCGGCATAAGCGATTTTCCACGCGCCGGCGTGATGCCCGCGCGCGTGCTTTTTGACCCGCTTTATGACGATCGGCCGTTCGCTGTCTTCGCTCATGGTGTCTGCGGTTGCCGCGACTGCGCCTCAATGCGTCTTGCGCTGCTTCACTTCGTCCTCCAGTTCCATGAACGTGGGACGCTCGGTCGAATACAGGACTTTGCGTCCGAATTCCACGGCTACCTGCGGTGCGTAGCCATTGAGGCTCGCAAGCAGGGTAACCTTCACGCACTGCAGCATCTTGGTCGATTCGGCGAGCTTGTGCTCGAGCAGTGCCGCCAGCGGCCCGACGAAACCATATGAAAGCAATATGCCGAGGAAGGTGCCGACCAGCGCGGCGGCAATCAGCTTGCCCAGTTCGGCCGGGGGTATCCCGACCGATTCCATGGTATGCACCACGCCCATGACCGCGGCGACGATGCCGAATGCAGGCAGGGCATCGGCCATTTTCTCGATCGCGTGGATCGGAATACCCGACTCCTCGTGATGAGTTTCTATCTCGTTGTCCATCAGATTTTCGATCTCGAACGCATTCAGGTTGCCGCCGACCATGAGGCGCAGGTAGTCGGTCAGGAATTCCACCACATGGTGATCGGAGACGACCTTCGGATACTTGGCGAATATCGGGCTCTGGTCCGGAGCATCGACGTCGGCCTCGATCGACATCAGACCTTCCTTGTGCACCTTGGCGAGGACGTCATAGAGCAGCGACAGCGTTTCCAGGTAGAGCGTCTTGTTGTAGCGCGAACCGCGCAGCAGGCTCGGCAGGGCTTTCAGCGTCGCCTTGATGACCTTGTTCGGGTTCGCCACCAGGAATGCCCCCGTGCCCGAGCCGAAGATCATCAGCAGTTCCACCGGCTGCAGCATGGATCCAAGATGGCCGCCGGCCAGCGCAAATCCGCCGAACACGGCGAACAAAATCACGGCGTAACCAACGATCACAAGCACTGAACTCTCCAGACGCCGGCGCGCGCCGCCGAATTATTCACCCAAACTTCAAGCGGAGCGCTACCGGACCGCGCACAGAAAGTACCAGCCGCAAGCTCCCGCCGAAGTCGGAATTAGCGGGGAATTCACCCCGTTATTGCGATGATTCAATCGACAGCCGGTCAGCGCGCCGGCTTAGCGGCGGCGGAAGCGCCGCCGCGCGCGGCCGCCGTTCCGGCCGCGGCCGCTTGAGGCGCGTGTTTTTTCGACTTTCCGGCGCGCGACGGCGGACGGCACAGTCCG
The DNA here is from genome assembly GCA_016234705.1 of Betaproteobacteria bacterium. Taxonomy (GTDB): domain Bacteria; phylum Pseudomonadota; class Gammaproteobacteria; order Burkholderiales; family SG8-39; genus 2-12-FULL-64-23. The sequence continues at coordinate 19,731 of JACRAS010000091.1, forward strand.
CAAACGTAATTGCGGTTGAGTTCCAGGCGATGGGTGATGAAATCGCCGCCGCAGCGCGTGCATGCCACGGTCTCAAGCAGGCTGCCGAGGAAGCGCACCAGCGTCCAGGCCCGCGTCAGCGTCAGAATAGGCTCGAGACTATTGGCATGCACATGCTCGAGATACAGCCGATAACTCTTGATCAGGGCGTGCACGCCGCGCAGTTCGGTATGCGCGACCAGGTAATGGTAGATGTTGACAAATAGCGAGGAGTGAACATTGGGTTGCCAGCTCAAGAACCAGTCGGCCGAAAACGGCAGCATTCCTTTCGAAGGCGACTCACCCTTGACTTCCTTGTACAGCTTGAGCAGGCGCTCGCGGCTCAAGCCGGTCTCCGTCTCGAGCACCTGCAGCCGGGCGCCGAGGTTGATGAGCTCGATCGCGAGGCGGATCTCGTTGCCTTCGGATACCACGCTCTTGTTGCGCATTGGTCCCCCGGCTCGGTCTCAGGCCAGCTCTTCAATGGGCTGTCCCGCAAGCAGGATGGCCGCGTGCGATTGCGGCATCGCGCCTTCCTTGCCGTGGCTCGTGAGCAGACCCAGGATCAGCCGGTCATCGAAGCGCATGCGGCACAACGGCACATTCGCGCCCGCCATTTTCAGCACCTGGCCGGCGCTCAGATCCGCCAGGATATCGGCTAATTGCTGGCTGATGCCCAGACGATACACCGCCGCGGATTTGTCCTCACGGATCATGTGCTGCGCAAGCATCAAATAGGTGAGGTTCAGTTCCTTGATTTCTCCCAGCATGTCGGACATGTTCATTTCTTTTTTCTCCGGTGGTTGCGGTTCACGCGCCTCTTGCGTCAGGCAGGATGCATTGTGGACACTTCAGCCGCCGGGATAAATAGGAAGTTGTCCGTATTTAGGCTGCTCCCCGCGCGAATTCTTGCGTAAGAATTTTTCCTACACGACCGCTCATGCGATGGGGCCGCGCGATTCCCTTCTGCTGCGGCAGCGCCTGCGCGGCCGCGCGAGCGCCGAGCATTTCGGTGATGTCCGCGACCGAGCGCGGCGCGCTGAACAGGAATCCCTGCACCCGGTCGCAATGCTGCCGACGGAAGAATTCCAGTTGTTCCGTGGTTTCGACCCCTTCCGCGACCGTCACCAGACCCAGGCCGCGGGCAAGCGCGCCGATAGCCTGCACGATCGCGGCGCTTTCCACGTCCCTCATCACGTCGCGTGAAAACGACTTGTCGATCTTCAGAATATCGATGGGGAAGCGCCGCAGATAGCTCAAGGACGAGTAGCCGGTACCGAAATCGTCGACCGAAATCTTGACCCGCATGCCCTTCAGCGCCTGCAATGTCATGATGGTCGTATCGGCATTGCGCATCAGCACCGACTCGGTGATCTCGAGTTCCAGGCATTGCGGGTCGATGCCGGTATCGGCGAGCACCCGGGCAACAGCTTGCACCAGGCCGGGCTGCCAGAACTGCACTGCGGAAACGTTCACCGCTATCGTCAATCCGGGATGCCCGGCATCATGCCAGGCCTTGGCCTGTCGGCAGGCGCTCTCCAGCACCCAGGCGCCTATTTCCGTGATCAGCCCGGATTCGTTGGCGAGGGGAATAAAATCATCCGGCTGCAGCACGCCCATTTCCGGATGGCGCCAGCGCACCAGCGCTTCCACGCCGGTCAGCGCTCCGCTAACGGCATTCAAGTTGGGCTGATACTCGAGCAACAGTTCCCGGCGCGCCACAGCCTTGCGCAGCGCGCTCTCGAGCACCAATTGCGCACCCGCCACTGCGCCCATTTCATGCGCATAGAACTGGGTGTTGTTGCCCCCCATACTCTTCGCCCGGAACATCGCCGTCTCGGCGTTTATCAGCAGTTCGGGCACGTCATCGCCATCTCGCGGCGACACGCCGATGCCGATGCTTAGGGAAATGAAAAATTCCAGCGTGCCCTCGACGAAAGGCCTGGAAAACGCTTGCCTGATATGCTCCGCGGCGTCGCGCGCCTGCTGGTCGCTCGCGACATTGCCGAGGAATACCGCGAACTCATCGCTGCCGCATCTGGCTACCATTCCATCCTCGGGCACGCACTCCTGAAGACGCTGTGCGATCTGGCGCATCAACGCGTCCCCGACCTTGTGGCCGAAGCAGTTGTTGACGCGCAGGAAGCGGTCGATATCCAAGACGTAGATAGTGGCCGACCGCCCCTCGGCCTGCGGCAACTTCCGGCCGACGTGATCGCAGAACAGATTGCGGTTGGGCAATCCGGTCAGTCTGTCATAAAAGGCAAGCTTGTGAACGTGAGCATCGGCCTGCTCCTTGGCCCGCCGCACGGCCGCGCCGTGGATCTCCCGCTCCATCGCCGGCAACAGGCGGGCGAAGTTGCCTTTTACAATCGAGTCCTGCGCTCCGCTGCACATGGCCGCCACTTCGACGTGCTCGCTGACATCGCCCGAATAGATGATGAATGGGATGTCCTTGCCGCATTCCTTCAGCAGATCAAGCGCCTCGAGCGAACTGAAACGCGGCATGGAATGATCGGAAATGACGATATCCCATTCGGAATCGAGCAGTGCCTTCCGCATATCCTCGGCGCAGTCCACTCTGGTATAAGTAATGTCGCTGTTCGTCCGGGTCAATTCGGAATACAAAAGACGCGCATCGTCCTCCGAGTCCTCGACTATCAGAAGGCGTATGCGCTGGTTTGTCATGAAGGCACTCAAGATTCGCTCCGATTAGCCCGGCACGGCGTATCGATTCGAAGGATGGCGGGGACCACTGGCCGCAATATTCTGCCGCAATGACAAGCCTGCAACTCCATGAACAAACACGCCGAGGCTGAAATATCCGGTTCCCGCGGGGTGATGCAATCGATCTAATCTGACAAACTGATTCATATGTTTTTTTAACGTCTGCGATTCGCGCCGCGTCGCATAATCTGCCGATCGAAACATCACACTTACGCTTGATTATCGGCAAGCGCGCGCACAACTTGAGGCCGGAATCGGCGTGGCGCGCGCAGCCTGCTTGCGGTCCATGCCGGCAGTGCAGCCATTGAGAGCTGACCGGATGTTGCCGTTACGACTCAAGTGGTATCGGCCGGCGGCACTCGAACTTGAGCCCGCCGCCCGCGTCCGCGCCTTGCGTTCGAGCGCAAACTAAGCTTTCGGCCGATGCTGCCGTTAACCGATTGAAAGCGAGCGTCACAGCGCAAATTGCGCACGAGACAAGCTGCGGAAGACTTAATGCCATGCATGATCGACAGGTTCGCGTAACCGCCGGCGGCGTCGCCCGGCTGCGACATTGAGCCGACGGGCCGCCGCTCGTGCCGACTAGTGAGCGCAATGTCGCAATTTTCAGCGTGTTCGACACGAACTGGCGCGGCGAGTATTCAAAGCTCCCGACTCGAGCGGCTATGCCTGGGTTGGCCCAAGTATCTGGCGCTGGCCGCGCTCGGCATCAATCTGGCGCTGGCCGCCACGCGCGAACTCGGCTTTTCGCGCAGCGTGACGCCGGGACTAGTGGAGCGATTCTCGGCCAAATTCGGACGCGGCAGCAGCACGCGCCTCGGCAACTGGCAGGGCTTCGTCCGCGCCGTCCCGGCCGAGCAGCGCGCCGGGAACGAGTTCGCGCTGCTGCGTTCGGTGAACGCTTTTTTCAACAACGTGCCCTTCGTTTCGGATCTGGCGCAATGGGGGATGGAGGATTACTGGGCCTCGCCGGCGGAAATGCTCGCCGGCAACGGGGCGGACTGCGAGGACTTCTCGATCGCGAAGTACTTCACCCTGAAAGAGCTGGGCGTGCCGATCGAACGCCTCAGGATCACTTACGTGAAAGCGGTCCGCCTCAACCAAGCGCATATGGTGCTCGCCTACTACCCTGCGCCCGGAACCGTGCCCTTGATCCTCGACAACCTCGAAGACGAGGTCAGGCCGGCAGCGGAGCGGACCGATCTGATTCCGGTGTACAGCTTCAACGACGAGGACGTAGTGCTCCTGCGCCAGGGCCGGGCCAGCGCCAGCGCCGGCAGTTCCTCGCAAATAAGGTTATGGCGCGCTCTGCTCGACAAACTGGAGAAGGAACTCCACTATTGACTTGCATCGCGCCGCGGCAGATCCGGAGAACGCCTGCCACGACAGCCGGGGCTAAAGTTCCGGCGCCAGCGTCCGTTACCCACGTATGCAGGATCCCGCATTGCGATCCCGGATGACGCCATGACAAAGTACCCGGAGAACTTCGACGTTATCGAACGCGAGGCTGCGCTCATCGCCAAGCAGTTGGATATCCCGCCCTGCCCGGTGATCCTTGGCAGATTCAACGAGGAGTTCCATACGCCGCAGCCCGACCTGCGCCGGCTCGCCGCGTTAATCGGCACCGACATCGGCTTGTCGGCCACCGTGATCAAAATCGTCAACTCGCCGTTCTACGGCCTGGCGAAAAAGGCGACCGGCATAGAGCAGGCGCTTTCCATTCTCGGTCTGCGCGCGAGCGCGAACCTGGTCAGCGGACTCCTGCTGCGGCGAGCCTTCCCGGCGAGTTCGGGCGCCGCGATGGAGCGCTTCTGGGACAATTTAATGCGGGTTGCGGGTCTGGCGGCCGCGATCGCGACGCGCCTCAAGGACGTCAACAGGGACGAAGCGCACACCTATGTGTTGTTCCGCGATTGCGGCATGCTGGTGATGCTGCGCAAATTTCCGCAATATGCCGACATCATGGAGCAAAGCGCGAAAATTCCCGGCGCGCAGATCACCCGCGTCGAGGACACCCGGTTCAAATTCAGTCACGCGCGCGTCGCCTGCGCGCTCGCCCGGAGCTGGTCCCTGTCCGAACCGCTTTGCCGGGCGATTTTTTACCATCACGAATTTGCCCTGATGCCGAAGAATACGCCCGGGGCGGAGCCGCCAAACCGGAAGCTCGTCGCCTTCGGCCTGCTCGCCGAGCAAATCGCCGCGCTGCACATCAGCCAAGGCCTGTGCCCCGATTGGATCGGCGCCGAGCAGTTCGTGCTGGATACCCTCGGCATCGGAGCGGACGATATCGTCGAACTGACCGAGGACCTCCTCGGGGTCACCGCGTAATCGTTCGGCAAACCGCGCCCCGTTGCTGCTGCGCCTGCTCCAGGCGCCGGCGACGGAACGAAAGGGCCGATCGTTACGGCTTCCTCTCTGTGCGGTTCAGTTCGTCGAGTGCGGCGCGTGCCTTTTCCCAGTCGGCGCGCGCCTTGACCCGGTCGGCGCGTGCCTGGTCCCAGGCGGCGTTTGCCTTGTCCCGGACGGCGTCAGCATTGCGCCGGTCGGCGACTGCCTTGCGCCGATCGGGGAATGCCCTGTCCCAGATCGAGCCCGCTTTGCGCCGGTCGGCGTCTGCATTGCGCCGGTCGGTGACTACCTTGTCCCAGTCGGAGTGTGCCTTGGCCCGGTCGGCCTCTGCCTTGTCCAGGTTGTCGTTTGCCTTGCGCCAGTCAGCCTCTGCCTTGGCGAGGGCAGCTTCAAGTTCCGCTCGTTTGCTCATGATTGCATTTCCTTGGCTATGGCGACACCTGCCCAATGATCCAGGAACGGAAGGCATGCTCGACAAACCACGCTAGCCCCGCCGCCGATTCTACCATCTACCTGTCACATATCCGAGCCAGGAGAAACGATTAGGCTAGAGCCGTTGCCTGAATGGCCGCTCCCGGCCTTTGCGGAAAGCTTTCCCTTTCCATCAGGGCCGACCTGATTCTTGAGTGCATCGCTGAAAAGGCATCCGGGAGGCGGACGCTGCCATGGAGCGGCTGAATGTTGCTGTGCTTCCTGGCGGAGAGAGCGGGATTCGAACCCGCGATACGGTTTAACCCGTATACACGCTTTCCAGGCGTGCGCCTTCAACCGCTCGGCCACCTCTCCTGCTGATCGTCGAGTCCGCTTTGCTGTCAAATCCGGGCTCTTTGCGAAGGTGCGCAGCTTACGCCAGAACCCCTTGTGAGGCAATGGAAAAACACCTTCCTGGATTCCGGTGTGGCGGCTTTTCGGCGCGTCGCGCGTTGCCCTTCCGACCAGAAAAAAGAGGGCGCCTGCGCCCCCCCTTTCGAACCTGGCGCTCATACCGAGCTACAGAAAGGCTCAGCCCTCCTTCTGCACGGTGGAGCGAATGATCTCGACCACATCGGGGTTGGCGAGAGTGGTAATGTCTCCGGTATTGCCCTTGGTGGAGATGGCTGCCAGGATCCGGCGCATGATCTTGCCCGAACGGGTCTTCGGCATATCCGGAACGATCCAGACATGCTTTGGTTTGGCGATGGGGCCGATGTGTTCGGCAATGGCCGCCGCGATCTTCGCGCTTAACTCCGGGCTCGCCCTGAAGCCCGGCTTAAGGGAAACATACAGATCGGGGACGCGGCCCTTGAGTTCGTCGGGAACGGGCACAACCGCGGCCTCCGCCACTTCGGGCACGGTGAGGGCGGCACTCTCCAGCTCCTTGGTCCCAAGCCGGTGGCCCGCCACGTTGATGACATCGTCGATGCGCCCGAGGATGCGGAAATAGCCGTCGGCCGCGTATACCGCCCCGTCTCCCGCGAAGTAGGGCCAGTCACGCCAGTCCTTGCTGCTCTTGTCCTTGCAGTAGCGCTCGAAGTACTGCCTCGTCATTCGCTCAGGGTCGCCCCAAATGGTTTGCATGAGACCGGGCCACGGGTTGCGGATGCAGATATTCCCCGCCTTTCCGGCTCCCGCCGCAAGCTCCTTCCCCTCGTCATCGTAAACGATGGGGTAGATGCCGGGTACGCCGGGTCCGGCGCTGCCGGGCTTCATCGGCGCGATGGCGGGGACAGTGCTGCACAGGAAACCACCGTTCTCCGTCTGCCACCACGTATCGACGACGACGGCCTCCCCTTTTCCGACGACATTGTAGTACCAGCGCCAGACCTCCGGCTCGATCGGCTCGCCGACCGTGGTCATGTGCTTGAAGTGGTAATTGTACTTGGTGGGGGTGTCTTCCCCCGCGCGGCGCAGGGCGCGGATGGCGGTCGGGGAAGTGTGGAAGATGTTGACGCCCAGCTCCTCGGCGATACGCCAAGGGCGCCCCGCGTCCGGATGGGTGGGAACGCCTTCATAAACGACCGACGACGCGGCAAGCGCAAGGGGGCCATAGACGATGTAGGAGTGGCCCGTTATCCAGCCGATGTCTGCCATGCACCAGTACACATCCTCTGGGTGGATGTCCTGGATATACTTGGAAGTGCCCGCGACATAGGCAAGATAGCCGCCGGTGCTGTGCTGACAGGCTTTCGGGCGCCCGGTGCTGCCGCTCGTGTACATGAGAAACAGAGGATCCGTGGCCAGCATGCGCTCGGGCTCGACGCGCCGGCCGCGGTACTTCGGCAGGATTTCGTTCACGATAACATCGCCGCCCTGTACCGGCGCGGTCTGGGCGGAGTACTTGCCCGGATGCCTCTGCCAGATTAGGACCTTCTCCGGGTGTGCCCCTTCCTCTTTGGCTTTGTCCACGGCGATGTCCGCCAGCTGTTTATGATCGAGCAGTTTACCGGCGCGATAGTAGGCATCCATGGTGATGAGCACCCGACTCTTCGAATCCGCGATGCGTTCGCCGCACGCCTGGCCCGAGAACCCGCTGAAGACCTGCGAGTGGATGATGCCCAGGCGCGCGCAGGCGAGCATGGTAATGGGTAGTTCCGCGGTCATGGGCAGATGCAGCGTTACGCGGTCGCCGCGCTTCAATCCGCAGAAGTCGCGAAGAAGCGCGGCGAACTCGTTCACCCGGACCCAGAGCTCCTGATAGGTTATGTGCTGGATCGGCTCGTTTTCGGGCTCGGGAACGAAGTGGATGGCCGTCTTGTTCCTGTGCTTCGGCAAATGCCGATCCACACAATTGTAGCAAGCGTTCAATTCGCCACCCACAAACCACTTCCAGAAAGGAGGATTGGAGGTGTCCAGGGTCTTTTCCCAGTACTTGTACCAGGTCAGGAGATCGGCGTACTCTTTGTAGCACTCGGGGAAATTCTTTTCCGAGAACCTCTCCAGAACGTCCGCGTCCGTCATGTTTGCCTGCGCGATAAAGCTGGCCGGAGGATAGTAGTACCCCTCTTCCTTCCAGTGAACAGCCAACTGCGCCTCGGTCAGTTCGGTAGAGTCTTTTCTTGCCATCTTGTTTCCTCCTGTTTGAACGTCGTTGCGGCGTATCAAGTGTAACAATGAGTCAAAGGGGAGTCTATTCCAATATGGTATATGCCTGAACAGGGGGGTCGTATTGCCGCCGAGATAAACGGCTGCCACGCCCGTGATTTCCGGCGCTCCAAAGGTGGTAAAATTTCCCGACTGCGGATCGGGCGATCCACAGTCGCGCGATCCTCGGCCCGCTAAGGGATTGCGTAAAAAGCCGGCACCCCCGCGCGCATTGCCGCTCCAATCAACGAGACCGACATGACCACCATCAAACAGGAAGACCTGATCCAAAGCATTGCCGACGCGCTGCAATTCATCAGCTATTACCACCCGAAGGACTACCTCGCCCACCTGGGCCGCGCCTACGAACGCGAGCAGGCGAGCGCGGCCAAGGACGCGATCGCGCAGATTCTCACCAACTCGCGCATGTGCGCCGAAGGCCGTCGCCCGATCTGCCAGGACACCGGCATCGTCAACGTGTATCTCAAGATCGGCATGGAGGTGCGCTGGGACGGCTTCAAGGGCTCGATCGCCGATGCGGTCAATGAGGGCGTGCGCCGCGCCTACACCAACCCGGAAAACCCGCTGCGCGGCTCGGTGCTGGCCGATCCGCTGTTCACGCGCAAGAACACCAAGGACAACACGCCGGCCGTGGTGCACATGGAAGTGGTGCCCGGCAACACGGTCGAAGTCACGGTCGCGGCCAAGGGCGGCGGCTCCGAGGCCAAATCGAAGTTCGCCATGCTCAATCCTTCGGATTCGGTGGTGGAGTGGGTGCTGAAAACCGTGCCCACCATGGGCGCGGGCTGGTGCCCGCCGGGCTTGATCGGCATCGGCGTCGGCGGCACCGCGGAGAAAGCGATGATGATGGCCAAGGAAGTGCTGATGGAGCCGCTCGACATGCACGAGCTGCTCGCGCGCGGGCCGAAATCCAAGCTCGAGGAATTGCGCATCGAGCTCTACACCAGGGTCAACGCCCTTGGCATCGGCGCGCAGGGCCTGGGCGGCCTTTCTACTGTGCTCGACGTCAAGATCCGGGACTACCCGACCCACGCCGCCAACAAGCCGATCGCAATGATTCCGAATTGTGCGGCCACGCGTCACGCGCACTTCGTGCTCGACGGTTCCGGCGCAGTCTGTCTCGATCCGCCTTCGCTCGAGGATTGGCCGAAGGTCACCTGGGCCCCGGCTGCCGGGGCGAAGCGCGTCAACCTCGATACGCTCACGCCCGTCGAAATCGCAAGCTGGAAGCAGGGCGACATCCTGCTCCTCTCGGGCAAGATGCTCACCGGCCGCGACGCCGCGCACCAGCGCATCCAGGAGATGCTGGCCAGGGGGGAAAAGCTACCCGTGGATTTCACCAACCGCGTGATTTACTACGTCGGCCCGGTCGATCCGGTGAAGGGCGAAGTGGTCGGGCCGGCCGGTCCCACCACCGCCACGCGCATGGACAAATTCACCGAGATGATGCTCTCGCAGACGGGGCTGATCGGCATGATCGGAAAATCGGAGCGCGGCCCCATGGCGATAGAAGCGATTCGGAAACACAAGGCGGTTTACCTCATGGCCGTGGGCGGCGCCGCCTACCTCGTCGCCAAGGCCATCAAGCGCTCGCGCGTGCTCGCTTTCGGCGACCTGGGCATGGAAGCCATTTACGAATTCGAAGTGAAAGACATGCCCGTCACCGTGGCAGTGGACTCGAGCGGCGCTTCGGTCCATAACACCGGGCCGGCGGAGTGGGAAAAAAGAATCAGGGAATTCAAGATTCCGGTAGCAGTGGCGTGACGCATTTGGAGTGCCTGACAAAGCGAGGGGACACGCATCTGCTCGCCATACGCCATGGCGAAACCGCATGGAATAGCCAGGGCCGCTTCCAGGGGCATCTCAACAGCGGGCTCAACCAGGAAGGCCTGGCGCAGGTAAACGCGCTGGCAGCGCGGTTCGTCAATGAGCGTTTCGATCTGCTGTTCTCCAGCGATCTCGGCCGCGCACTGCAGACGGCGAGTGCCATCGCCATGTGTACCGGCCACGAAATGGTGGTCGAGCCGCGCCTGCGCGAGCGGACTATGGGAATTTTTCAGGGTCTGACGCCGGCCGAAGTGCAGGCACGTTACCCCGACGAATACGCCCGCTTCAGCACCCGCGACCCCGATTACGTCATCCCGGAAGGGGAAAGCATGCGCCATTTTTTCGAGCGCAGCGTTGCCTGTTTCACCGAGCTTGCCGCTCGCCATGCCGGATTGACCCTGGCGGCGATCACTCACGGCGGCGTGCTCGCGATGCTCTACCGCCACGCGCGGGCGATGCCCCTCGCGACACCGCGCGACTTTCCCCTGCACAACACCGGCGTCAATCGCTTCCGCCACCGCCTGGGCGCCTGGGAATTGCAAAGCTGGGGCGAGATCGGCCATCTCGAACGCGCGTTGGACGACCCCGAATAGCAGCGAAAACACCGATCGCACGAGGCGCAGGCATCGGCCGGCAATGCTAAAATCAAACCCTGAAATAGGGATTACCCTGCCGTCGTTACCGCGAGAAAAAAGGGAGCACCATGCCGAACTACACCACCGAAGCCATCCGTACCGTCGCACTAGTGGGCCATGGCGCGACCGGCAAGACCACCCTGGCCGAAGCGCTGCTCGCGCGCTCGGGCGCGATCAAGGCGCCCGGCAGCGTCGAGCGCGGCAATACCGTCTGCGATTACGATCCCCTGGAAAAATCTTACGGCCACTCGCTCAGCGCCGCGCTGGTCAATTTTGCCTGGCGCGACACCCACATTCACCTGATCGATACGCCCGGCTATCCGGATTTCACCGGCCAGGCGATAGGCGCGCTCGCCGCGGTGGAGACCGCCGTCATCGTCATCAACGCCCAGACCGGCATCGAGCTTGCCACGCGGCGCATGATGAAGTGGGCGCAGGCGCGCAAGCTGTGCTGCATGATCGTGGTCAACAAGATCGACGCCGAAAACGTCGATTTGCCCGCGCTGCTCGCCGATGTCCAGCGTACCTTCGGCAAGGAATGCCTGCCGATCAATCTACCCGCGCATGCGGGCGAGGACATCGTCGACTGTTTCTTCAACCCCGACGGCGAGTCCGATTTCTCCTCGGTCAAGGCGGCGCATGCGGCGCTGGTCGACCAGGTGGTGGAGGTCGACGAGGCGCTGATGGCGCTCTATCTGGAGCAGGGCGAAATCAGCGCCGAGCAGCTGCACGCGCCGTTCGAGAAGGCCTTGCGCGAGCGCCACCTGATCCCGGTGTGTTTCGTTTCGGCCAGGAGCGGGACCGGGGTGACCGAATTGCTTGACATCTTCGCCGGCCTCGCACCCAACCCGACCGAAGGCAACCCGCCGCCTTTTCTCAAGGGCGAAGGCGCGGACGCGGTGGAATTCCACGCCGAGCCCGATCCGGCCAGACACGTGCTCGCCCACGTGTTCAAGGTCATCATCGACCCCTATGTCGGCAAGCTCGGCGTATTCCGCGTGCACCAGGGAACGGTAAAGCGCGATTTGCAACTGTTCATCGGCGACGGCAATCGCCCGTTCAAGGTCGCGCACCTGTACTTGCTGCAAGGAAAGGAATACGTCGAAACCGACGCCCTGGTTCCGGGGGACATCGGCGCAGTCGCGAAAGTCGAGGAGATCGAGTTCGATGCGGTACTGCACGACTCGCACGACGAGGACCACATCCACCTGCGCCCGCTCGAATTTCCCGTGCCCATGCACGGACTCGCGGTGGAGACAAAGAAAAAAGGCGACGAGCAGAGGCTGTTCGAAGTGCTGCATAAACTGGAGCTGGAGGACCCGTGTTTTCGCATGGAACGCCATCCCGCCACCAATGAGACCGTGATCCGCGCCCTGGGCGAACTGCACTTGCGGACCAAGCTGGAGAAGCTGACTCAGCAGTACAAACTGGAGTTGGAAACCAGGCCTCCGCGTATTCCTTACCGCGAATCCATCAGCCGCAAGGCGGAGGGACACTGCCGCCACAAGAAACAGACCGGCGGCGCCGGCCAGTTCGGCGAGGTCTATCTGAGAATCGAGCCGCTGCCGCGCGGCGCGGGCTACGAATTCGTCGATCAGGTAAAAGGCGGCGTGATACCGACCGTGTTCATCCCGGCGGTGGAAAAAGGCGTGCGCATGGCGCTCGACGCGGGCGTGATCGCGGGCTATCCGGTCGAGGACTTGCGCGTGATCGTGTATGACGGCAAGAGCCATGCGGTGGACTCCAAGGAGATCGCTTTCGTCTCCGCCGGGCGCAAGGCGGTGATCGACGCGTTCGCCAAGGCGGGGCCGATCATGCTCGAGCCTATCGTCAACATCGACATCGATGCGCCCGAAGCCTACGTCGGCGACATGACCGCGGAGATCGCTTCCAAACGCGGCCAGATTACCGGGACACAGCAGCGCTCCGCCGACGCCATCAGCACCACGGGTCAGGTGCCGCTGGCGGAACTGACCGACTTCCAGAACCGCTTGCGCTCGATCACCGGCGGACAGGGCTCGTACTCAGTCGAGTTCAGCCACTACGCTCAAGTGCCGGCGCAGATGCAGCAGCAGTTGACGTCGCAGTACAAGGCGGCGCGCGAAGAAGAATAAATAGCGGCCGCGTTGCGATCAGCGCCGGCCGAACAAATTGCAGAAGCGCAGGGCTTCGGCATAGGGAAACACGTCCTGCATCTCCCCCCCGGCAATGCGCTGCTGCGCCACCTGCCAGAATGCGACATCGAGCAGATCGCCGTGATGGCGCATGAAACAATCGCGCACGCGGTCGTCGGTCAACAGGAAGGTGGCGAACTCCTCGGGAAAGATGTCTTTCGGCCCGACCGAATACCAGGGCTCGGCGGCCAGCTCCTGCTCCTCGGTCTGCGCCTGCGGCAGTTTGCGGAAATTGCAGTTGGCAAGATAGTCGATTTCGTCGTAATCGTAGAACACCACCCGGCCATAGCGGGTCACGCCGAAGTTCTTGAACAGCAGGTCGCCGGCGAAAATGTCGGCCGCGGCAAGCTGCTTGATCGCGCGGCCGTATTCCTCGATGACGTTGTCGCGCTGCTTGTCCTGGGCCTTGTCGAGGAAAATGTTGAGCGGCACCATGCGCCGCTCCATATACAGGTGCTTGATGACGATGGTATCGCCTTCGTCTTCGATCACCGAAGGCGCCAGGGCCCGCAACTCGTCCAGGAGTTCCGCGGTGAAGCGCTTCTTCGGAAAAGCGACATCGGAGTATTCCAGCGTATCGGCCATGCGCCCGACGCGGTCGTGGTGCTTCACCAGCCAGTATTTTTCCTTGACCATCTGGCGCGTCACGTCCTTGGGCGGCGCGATCACGTCCTTGATCACCTTGAACACGTAAGGGTATGACGGCAGCGTAAACACCGACATCACCAGGCCGCGGATGCCGGGCGCAATGATGAAGTCGTCGCTGGAATGCCGCAGGTGGTGGAGGAAGTCGCGGTAAAAAAGATTCTTGCCGTGCTTCTGCAGACCGAGCAGCGTGTAAATCTCCCATTTCGGCTTGTACGGCAACAGGCCATGCAGGAACTGCACGTAGGCGGACGGCACCTCCATGTCCACCAGAAAATAGGCGCGGTTGGTGCTGAAAAAGGTATCGAGTTGAGCTCGCTCCAGCAGCACCGTGTCGAGAAACAGCCTGCCCTCATGATCGTGCAGCACCGGGATCACGAACGGATAGTCCTGATTGCCGTTGATCATCCTGCCGACGAGGTAGGCGCCCTTGTTGCGATAGAACAGCGACGATAGGATCTGTATCTGGTGGTTCGCCTCCAGTTGCAGCGGCCGCGGCAGGATCTTGCGCCACATGCGCAGCACGCAGCCGAGATCGCGGCCAAGGTCCGCGAACGGGCGCTGCAAGCCTATGTCCTGCAGCATGCGCGCAAGCGTCGGGCGCAGACCGTATTTCCCCGGATAATAAGAGCGATAGGAAGGCGGATCGGCCTCGATGTGCTCGGTCGACACCGCCGGCTGCACGAAAATGAAGTTGTTGTTGAAATAAGTCCGGTGCAGGATCCTGCAGCACACCGAATTGAAGAAGGTCTCCGCGCACTCCGGCTGCTTATGATAAGTCAGCAGGCCGATGTAGTGCAGCTTGATGTGCTGCCAGGCCGTATCGTCGATGGAATCCGCGGGAAACTTGCGCTCGATTCGCTCGATCGCCTCGATCACGCGCCTGTCGTAGAAATCGATGCGCTCGCGCGACGCCTGCTGCACCGCTGCCCAGTTGCCGGTCTCGAAGTGGCGCTTGGCCGCCTGGCAGGCTTCGCGGAAGATGCGGTAGTGCTTGTTGAACCCCTGCAGCATCACCTGCGCGATGCTCGGCGCAAGCTCTTTCTGCTCGGACGCCGGGACGGACTGCGGGAAGGACTGCTGCATGCTGCAAGACGGCGGTGCCGAAGCGCTCGCTTAGTCCACCCGCACGCCGTCCTCGAATTTCTCGCCGGGATCGTCCTCGGTCATGAACTCGGCCGGATAAAAAGCGCGAAAATCGGCGTACACTTTTTCGCAGGGAAAATCCGACCAGGCGCCGTGATCCTTGACGTATTCCATGTGGCGGCGCTGGCTTGCGTCATAGGGCTGGAACAGCGCGTCCGAACAGCCGTCGAACTCGGTCGGGACCACGCCGAAACGGGTGCACAGTTCGATATTGAACGCGGGCGCCGCCTTCACCCACTGGCCCTCAAGATACATTACAGCATAGCCGTGGTGCATGAAATAGGTCTTGCCGCCCATGCGCGCCTTGAGTTTTTCCGTGGTCAGATGATTGACCACGTCGGAGAGGCCGAGGGCGCAGGGGACGCCCAGCGCGCGCGCCGCGGCGACAAGCAGGATGGCCTTGGGGATGCAAAACGCCGATTTCGTCGCAAGCACATGGCTCGCGACGAAGATGCCGGCATCGGGGCGCAACCCAAACGGATCGTAGCGGATGCCGTCGCGCACGGCGTAGAACAGCTTGACCGCGCGTCCCAGGTCACTCGTCTCGGATCCCGCGGCCTGCTGCGCGAAACGGCGCACGGAGTCGCTGTCCGAATCGATAAAACGCGTGCTCCGGAGATATTCGGGACCGGGTTCCGGCTTGCTGTCGGGGGGCGTATGGATCATAGGCCCCTATTGTAGCAAGTTCCTGGACTATTTTTCTCCCGTCATTGCCTCCGGCCGCACCCAGGCATCGAACTGCTCCGCCGTGACATGGCCCAGCGCCAGCGCCGCTTCCCTCAGAGTCTCGCCGTTCTGGTGAGCCCGTTTGGCGATCTCGGCCGCCTTGTCGTAGCCGATACGCGGATTGAGGGCGGTCACCAGCATGAGCGAGTTCGCGAGCAGCGCCGCTATGCGCTCGCGCCTGGGCTCAATGCCCGCCGCACAATGCGCGTCGAAGCTGGCCGCGCCGTCGGCCAACAAGCGCGCGCTTTGCAGGAAATTGTGGATGATCAGCGGTTTGAACGCATTGAGCTCGAAGTTGCCCGAGGCGCCGCCGATGTTGATCGCGACATCGTTGCCCATGACCTGGGCGCAAAGCATGGCGAGCGCTTCCGCCTGGGTCGGGTTGACCTTGCCCGGCATGATCGAGCTGCCCGGCTCGTTCTCGGGAAGAGCGAGCTCGCCGATGCCGCAGCGCGGTCCCGAGGCAAGCCAGCGCACGTCGTTGGCGATCTTGGTGAGCGATGCAGCGAGGGTCTTGAGCGCGCCGTGGGCGTGCACCAGGGCGTCGTGCGCGGCCAGTGCCTCGAATTTGTTGCGCGCCGTCACCAACGGCAGCCCGGTGCGGCGGGCGAGTTCCCTGGCCACGCACCGGCCGAATTCGGGATGCGCGTTCAGGCCGGTGCCGACCGCGGTGCCACCCAGCGCCAGCTCGCACAAATGCGTCTGCGCCGCCTGCGCGTGGGCAATGCCATGCTCCAACTGGGCGACATAGCCGGAGAATTCCTGTCCCAGCGTCAGGGGCGTGGCGTCCTGCAGGTGGGTGCGCCCGATTTTGACGATGCCGGCAAATGCAGCCGACTTCGCCGCCAGCGTATCGCGCAGCCGGCGCAATGCCGGCACCAGCGCGCCGCTTATCGCCTGCACCGCCGCTACGTGCATGGCAGTGGGAAAAACGTCGTTCGAGGACTGGCCTCGGTTCACGTCGTCGTTGGGATGGACCAGGCGCGCCTCGCCGCGCTCGCCGCCCATCAGTTCGGAAGCACGGTTCGCCAGCACCTCGTTCAGGTTCATGTTGGTCTGGGTGCCCGAGCCGGTCTGCCACACCAGCAGCGGAAACTCGTCGTCCCACTTGCCCGCGAGCACCTCGTCCGCGGCGGCGACGATGGCCTCGGCCTTGGCCGCGGCGAGCGCGCCCAGTTCCGCATTCACCGTCGCGCAGGCGCGCTTGACCAGCGCCAGCGCCAGAATCAGCTCGCGCGGCATGCGCTCGCCGGAAATGCGGAAATGCGCGAGCGCGCGCTGGGTCTGCGCGCCCCACAGGCGCGCGGCCGGGACTTCGATCTGGCCGAAACTGTCGTGTTCGATACGGTGTGGCGTCATGATTCGCTCCTATAGGTGGCGACTTGAATCGCGTCCGCCGTTGTTGCAGCGTTGCGATTTTGAATAAAACCCCAGCACTGCCATTGATTTTATCCATAACCGTGTATTTGGTGCGGATGCGCTTTTCATCCGTACCAAATACACGGTTGGCGCGCGCGAGCGCGCAATGACTGCTCCTCGACAGCCCCCAGATATACCGGGGTAGTTCGAACTGCCGCGGCCCCGCTTGCGCGGACGGCAGCCGTCCGTGCGCAATCGGCGATCTTGTATAAAACCCCCGCGCCTTGCTACCGGACCGGTTCGACCCTGAGCCAGATGGTCACCGGCCCGTCGTTGGTGAGGCTCACTTGCATGTGCGCGCCGAAACGCCCGGTTTCGACCGCGGCATACGACGCGCGCGCCCGGGCGACGAAGTAATCGAACAGCCGCTCGCCGTCCGCAGGCGGCGCGGCAGGCGTGAAGCTGGGGCGCATGCCCTTATGCGTATCTGCGGCGAGCGTGAACTGCGGCACCAGCAGCAGGCCGCCCTGGACTTCGCGCAGGCTCAGGTTCATTTTGCCCCCGGCGTCGGCAAACACCCGGTATCCGAGCACGCGTTCAAGCAAGCGGTCGGCTTCCGCTTCGCTGTCGCCGCGTTCGGCGCAGACGAGCACCAACAGGCCCGGACCGATTTTGCCGACACTTGCCCCTTCGACCTCGACTTCAGCCTGCGCGACGCGCTGCAGCAGCCCGATCATTGGGAAATAAATCGGTATGCTGGCGCCCGGCGCATGCTACGAAGCGAGCGCGTTCGCGCCCGGCCGACGTTACGAAGCGAGCGCGTTCGCGCCCGCTTGTGCGATTTGCTCGTCCTCGTGCGACTGCACGCCGGAGACACCGATGCCGCCGACGCATTCGCCCTGGTACATGATCGGGATTCCCCCTTGTACCGGCAACACGGGCATTTTCAGCATCGACAAACGCCCATCCTTGATCCGATCTTCCCACATCTTGGTCGAGCGGCGCGAGATCGCGGCACTGCGTCCTTTCAGCGTGGCAATCTCGGCATTCGCCGGGGTGGCGCCGTCCATGCGCTGAAGCATCAGCGGGTGGCCGCCGTCATCGAGTATGACGATGACGACGTTCCAGTTGTTCTTGCGCGCCTCGGCCTCGCAGGCCGCCATAATTTTCTTGCAATCGTCCAGGGTCAGACAGGGTTTAGTTTTCATAGGATTCCAAGTAATTCCATTTCTCATTCAATAAGGCATCAATAATCCAAGACCAGACGACGATAGACTGGATTTCAGAGAGTTTCACGTAGAACTATTAACACTCTTTTGAAGTGGAAATGGAATAAGTTCGTGCTTTAGTTTTTGATAATGTGAGGCGGGTATCGCAGTCCGAAACGACACCGGCCCGCTCCTCACGCTTTACCCGCTATCGCATCGCTTACCTGCTGCAGCGCGCCCGGGTCCTCGATGGTGGTGAGGTCGCCCGGATCGCGCCCGTCGCAGATCGCCTGAATCGAGCGGCGCAGCACCTTGCCAGAACGCGTCTTGGGCAGCAGCGTCACGAAATGTACCCGCGCCGGCCGTCCGATCGCGCCGAGCTGCTGGTCCACCGTCTTCATGATGTCGCCTTCGAGTTTCATGCGCCCTGCGCTGCTTTCGATCTGGCCCGGGTCCTTGAGCACGGCAAACGCCACCGGCACCTGCCCTTTCAACTGGTCGGCGGCGCCGATCACGGCGACTTCCGCGATCGCCGGGTGCGAACTGATAGCCTCCTCGATTTCGCGCGTGCCCAGGCGGTGCCCGGCGACATTGATCACGTCGTCGGTGCGGCCGAGGATAAAATAATAGCCGTCCTTGTCGCGTATGCCCCAGTCGAAGGTCGAATACACCAGCTTGCCGGGAATGGTTTCGAAATAGGTCTTGACGAAGCGCTCGTCGTCGCCCCACACCGTGCTCATGCAGCCCGGCGGCAGCGGCGGCACGATGACCACCACCCCTTTTTCGCCGGTAACCACTTCCTCAGTCGTGGTTTCGTGCAACAGCTTCACGTTGTAGCCATAGGCGGCGAAGGACGGGCTGCCGAACTTGATCGGCGTCTGCTCCACCCCCGGCACCGAGGTCATCAGCGGCCAGCCGGTTTCGGTCTGCCAGTAATGGTCGATCACCGGCCGGCCCAAGCCCTCGGTGATCCAGCGGTGACTCGGCTCGTCCAGCGGCTCGCCTGCAAGAAACAAGTACCGTAGCGAAGACAGGTCGTATTTTTTCAGGAAGGCCTGATCCTGCTTTTTCAGCACGCGGATGGCGGTGGGCGCGCTGAACATGACCGTGACTTTGTACTTTTCCACTATTTTCCACAGGATCCCGGCATCGGGACGCACCGGCGTGCCTTCGTACATGATGGTCGCCATGCCGGCGATCAGTGGTCCGTAAATAATGTAGGAATGGCCGACGACCCAGCCGATATCCGAGGTGGAAAAATAGGTCTCGCCGGCGTTGCCGCAATAGATGTGTTTCATCGACGCGGCCAGCGCGACCGCATGCCCGCCGACGTCGCGCTGCACCCCCTTCGGATGGCCGGTAGTGCCCGAAGTGTAAAGGATGTAGGAGGACTCGTTCGATTCCAGCCAGACGCAGGGCACTTGCGCGTTCATGTGCTGCGCGCGCAATTCGGCCCAGTCGAGGTCGCGCCCGGCAACGCGTGCCATGCCCGGATCGAGGCCACGGTCGAACAGAATCACTTTTGCCGGCGGAAATTTTGCCAGCCGGAGCGCCTCGTCCAGCAGCGGTTTGTACGGCACGACTTTTCCCGCGCGCGAGCCTGCGTCGGCACTGATCACGAGCTTGGGGCTGGCGTCGTCGATGCGGCTCGCGAGGCTATGCGAAGCGAAACCGCCGAACACCACTGAATGGATGGCGCCGATGCGGGCGCAGGCGAGGATGGCAAAACAGGCTTCGGGGATCATCGGCATGTAGATCAGCACGCGGTCGCCTTTGCCCACGCCCAGGCCCTGCATCATGGCGGCACAGCGATTGACCTCGGCGTGCAGCTCGCGGAAGCTGTAGGTCTTCTCGGTATCGGTTTCGGTGGAGACAAAAATCAGCGCATTCTGGTCGGCCCGGTCCTGCAGGTGGCGATCGACCGCGTTATGGCAAAGATTGGTCTCACCGCCGACGAACCACCTGGCAAACGGCGGCCGGCTGTAATCCAGCACCTTGACTAAAGGTTTCTGCCAATGGATCAGCCTGGACTGTTCGCCCCAGAATCCCTCGGGATCGCTGATCGATCGCTGGTGGAATTCCTTATAAGTGGTCATCGCCTTCTCCTCCTTGCTCTTGCCTCCCCCTGAGGGAGAGGAATGGTTAGGCCGCCAGGTCCACCACGATACGCCCCTTGGCCTTGCCCTTGATGAAACCGTCGAACACCCCGGGTAATTGCTCGAAGGCGATGGTGCGGGTCATGCCGGCGAGATGCCTGGGCTTCATGTCCGTGGCCAGGCGCTGCCACACCTGCCGCCGCAATGGCATGGGCGTGTAGCCGGAATCGATGCCGAGCAGGCAGGCCCCGCGCAAGATGAACGGCAGCACGGTGGTGTTGAGCGTGGTGCTCGCCGCGAGACCGATGCTGGCGATGGTGCCGCCCGGCTGCATGGTGCTCGCCATCCAGGCAAGGACTTCGCCCCCCAGGTTATCCACCGCGCCCGCCCACAGCGCCTTGTCCAGCGGCCGGATCTTGGCCAGATCCAGGCTTTGGCGCAGCCTCACTTCCTTCGCGCCCAAGCCCTTGAGGTAATCGGTTTCGGCCTCCTTGCCGGTCAGCGCGACCACCTGATAGCCCAGGCCGGCGAGGATATCCACCGCGATCGAGCCGACGCCACCGCTGGCGCCGGAGACGATCACCGGTCCCTTGGCCGGCGCAAGGCCGTTTGCCTCCATGCGCACCACGCCCAGCGCGGCGGTATAGCCCGCCGTACCCAGAGCCATGGCCTCGAACAGGTTCAGGCCGCGGGGCATGGGCACCACCCAGTCGGCCGGCATGCGCGCATATTCGGCGTAACCGCCGTGGTGCGCCACGCCGATATCGTAGCTGGTGGCGATCACCGCATCGCCTTTCTTGAAGCGCGCGTCGCCCGACTCGACCACGGTGCCCGACAAGTCGATACCGCCGACGCAAGGAAAGCGGCGGATGATCTTGCCCGCGCCGGTGGCGGCGAGCGCGTCCTTGTAATTGACGCCCGAATAGGCAACTCGTATCACTACCTCGCCTGGATCGAGTTCATCCAGCGTCATGTCGACGAATGCAGCGACGATTTTCTTGTCCGCTTCGTTGATGCGGTACGCCTTAAACTTTTCCATGTCGGGTCCTCCAAAAAAGAAACTAGTATCTAGAGACTAGTTTCTAGATACTAGAAACTAGATGAATATTCGGCCGCGCCGGAGGCGCGGCGTGTAAACGGCGCGGCTTCGCCGCGCTGACTTCGTCTAGTCTCTAGTTTCTAGTCTCTAGTTTCTAAGCGTGCAACGCACGCTTGTCCACCGCCAGCGCCGCCTCGTGTATCACCTCGGACAACGAGGGATGCGCGTGGCAGATGCGCGCGATGTCCTCGGCGCTGGCGCCGAACTCCAGCGCCATTACCGCCTCGGCGATCATCTCCGACGCATGCGATCCGATGATGTGGATGCCGAGGACGCGGTCAGTCTTGGCCTCGGCGAGGATTTTAACGAAACCGGCGGTCTCGTCCTGGCCCAGGGCGCGGCCGTTGTGCGAGAACGGCGCCTGACCGGCTCGGTAAGCCACGCCCTCGGCCTTCAACTGCTGCTCGGCTTTGCCCACCCAGGCGATTTCCGGGGCGGTATAGATGACCCAGGGGATGGTGTCGAGGTTGACGCGGCCGGCCTGGCCGGCGATGCGTTCAGCCACCATCACGCCCTCGTCCATGCCTTTGTGCGCGAGCATCGGGCCGCGCACCACGTCACCGACCGCGTACACGCCGGGCAGGCTGGTGCGGCAGTACTCATCCACCTCGATCAAGCCGCGCTCGTCGATCTTTAGTCCAACCGTCTCCGCGCCAAGGTCGCGCGTATTGGGCACCCGCCCGACCGACACCACCAGCTTGTTGCAATCCAGCGCCTGCTTGCCTTCGCTCGATTCGTACTCGAGCGTGACCCCGCGCTTGCCGCGGCTGAGGTTGCCGATTTTCACGCCGAGCTCGATCGCGAGGCCCTGCTCCTTGACGAACACCTTCCACGCCTCTTTCGCCACCGCCTCATCGGCGGCGGCGAGAAAATTAGGCAATGCCTCCAGCACGGTGACTTTCGCGCCCAGCCGCCGCCACACGCTACCGAGCTCCAGTCCGATCACGCCCGCGCCGATGACGCCGAGCTTGTCCGGGACTGCGTTGAAAGCGAGGGCGCCGATATTGTCGCATACGGTTTCGTTGTCCACCGCGAGGCCGGGCAAATGGCGCGCGGTCGAACCGGTAGCGATGATGACGTGGTTCGCCTCGACCATCTCGGCGGATCCGCCGTCGGTGACTTCGACTAGGTATTTCTCGCCGCTGCCCACGAACTTGCCGTGGCCCTTCAACCAGGTGATCTTGTTTTTCTTGAACAGAAATTCGATACCGCCGGTGAGCTGAGACACGATCTTGTCCTTGCGCGCCTGCATCTTGGCGACATCTATTTTAGCTCCGGTGACGGAAATGCCGTGATTGCCAAATTTATAGGCCACGCGCTCGTAGTTTTCCGATGATTCCAACAGCGCCTTGGAGGGAATGCAGCCGACATTGAGGCAGGTGCCGCCGAGTTTGGCTTCACCCTTGTCGTTCTTCCACTCGTCGATGACGGCGGTCGAGAAACCGAGCTGGGCCGAGCGGATAGCGGCGATGTAGCCGGCCGGGCCGGCGCCGATTACGACGACTTCGAATGACTTCGGCATGAACGAGGCTTCCAGTAGTTAAGCGCAACAGGCGCGGCGGCGAATGGAACTGCTTTTCCTCTGCCCTCGCTACGTCCTCCGCGCTAACAATCAAAGATCCAGCAGCAGGCGCAGCGGGTCTTCCAGCGCGTCCTTCATCGCCACCAGCGACAGCACCGCCTCACGGCCATCGATGATGCGGTGGTCGTAGGAGAGGGCAAAATAGTTCATCGGCCGGATCACGATCTGCCCGCTCTCCACCACTGCCCGCTCCTTGGTGGCGTGGATACCGAGGATCGCCGACTGCGGCGGGTTGATGATCGGGGTGGACAGCATCGAGCCGAACACGCCGCCGTTGGAAATGGCGAAGGTGCCGCCGCTGAGCTCTTCCATGGCGAGCTTGCCTTCCGCGGCGCGCTTGCCCAGATCGGCAATGGTTTTTTCGATCCGGGCGAAACTCATCTGGTCGGCGTCGCGCAACACCGGCACCACCAGCCCGCGCGGGCTGCCCACGGCTACGCCGATGTCGAAATAACCGTGATAGACGATTTCGTTGCCGTCCACCGAGGCGTTCACTATGGGGTACTTCTTCAACGCGTACACTGCGGCCTTGACGAAAAAGGACATGAAACCGAGCTTCACACCGTGTTCCTTCTCGAACTTGTCCTTATGCTTCGCGCGCAGGTCCAAGACCGGCTGCATGTTGACCTCGTTGAAGGTGGTGAGGATTGCCGCGGTCGACTGGGACTGGAGCAGGCGCTCGGCCACGCGCGCGCGCAAGCGCGACATCGGCACGCGCTGTTCCGGCCGCCCGGCGAGCAGCTTGTCGGCATTGATCGGCGCCGGCACCTGCGGCAGCGCGGGCCTGGCTGCCGCGGGTGCGCGCGCCGGCGCGGACGGAGCGGGCCGGGCCGCGGCGCCGCCCTCCAGGCGGGCGATGACATCGGCCTTGGTGACGCGGCCGTCGCGACCGCTGCCGGCGATGGCCTTGGGATCGAGCTGCTTGTCCTCGACCATCTTGCGCGCCGCGGGCATCAGCTTGCTCTGCTCCGAGACCTGTTTTGCCGCTTGCGCGGCCGCGGGCCGTTCGGCCGCTCGGGCCACGGCCGCCGCCGAGTCCGCCGCGGTGTCGATCATGGCGATCACCTCGCCCGAAGCGACAGTGCCGCCATCGCCCTTGAGGATCCGGGTGATACCGCCGCCCGCGGGCTCCGGAAGTTCCAGCACCACTGTGTCGGTCTCGACATCTATGAGGTTTTCGTAGCGCTCGACGGCGTCGCCCACTTTCTTGTGCCTGCTAAGCAGCGTCGCCTCGGCC
>JACRAS010000090.1 GCA_016234705.1 Betaproteobacteria bacterium
GGTGACCAGCTTCTCGTCCGGACGCTTGAGCAAGCCGTAAAGCTCGCACGAAGCCTGCTTCTCGACCACGTCGACGATGTCCTCGATCCAGACGAAGTCGCTGGTGCGCGCCGTGACCGTTACATGCGAGCGCTGGTTGTGCGCGCCGTAGGCGGAAATCTTCTTCGAGCAGGGACACAGGCTGGTCACGGGGACCAGGACCTTCATGGAAAAACGCTGCTTGCCCTGATCGACGTCGCCGATGAAAGTCACCTCGTAATCCATCAGGCTTTCGACCTTGGATACCGGCGCCGCCTTGTTGACGAAGTAGGGAAAATTCATCTCGATGTGGCCCGACTGCGCCTCGAGCTTTTCCATCATCTCGCCCAGCATGCGCTTGAACGTGTCGACCGAGATCTCGCGCTCGTGTGCGTTGAGTATCTCGACGAAGCGCGACATGTGCGTGCCCTTGAAATGATGCGGCAGGCGCACGTACATGCTGAAGCTGGCGATGGTGTGCTGCACGCCGCCGGAACGCTCGCTCACCTTGACCGGATGGCGGATGGACTTGATGCCGACCTGGTCGATGGCGAGCCGGCGCGTGTCCTGGGAACTTTGAACGTCGTCAATGGCTAGAGGATCACGGATGTTCATCGGAGAACCCTTCCTGAGACGGTCGCGGCGCGGGCGCCGCAATAATAAACGCATTTTAACATGATACCCGCGCGCGCCCCGCGCTCATGCGCCCAGACGCGATCGTATCGCGGCGACGAGACCGGGCTTGTCCAGACCGACCGCGGCGAGCAGCAGGCCGGTATCGCCGTGATCGATGAACTTGTCCGGCAGGCCCAGGTGCAGCAGCGGCCGCGTCAGGCCCGCGGCGGCAAGACATTCAGCCACCGCGCTGCCGGCGCCGCCCATCACCGAGCCTTCTTCCACCGTCACCAGCAATTCATGCTCCCGCGCCAGTTGTCTGACCAGGTCTTCGTCCAAGGGTTTTACGAAGCGCATGTTGGCGACCGTTGCGTCGAACTCTTCCGCGGCCTCGAGCGCGGGCTTGAGCATGCTGCCGAACGCGAGGATGGCGACCCTGGCTCCGCGCCGGCGCAGCTCGCCCTTTCCTAGCGCCAGCGCCTGCATCTCCTTCCTGATCTCGACGCCGGGACCGGCGCCGCGCGGATAGCGCACCGCCGCCGGCGCGCTCATTCCGAATGCGGTGTAGAGCATCTGCCGGCACTCGTTCTCATCGGCGGGTGTCATCAGCGTCAGGTTGGGAATGCAGCGCAGGTAGGCGAGATCGAAAGCGCCGTTGTGCGTGGCGCCGTCGGCGCCGACCAGCCCGGCGCGGTCGAGCGCGAACATCACCGGCAGATTCTGGATCGCGACGTCGTGGATCAACTGATCGTAGGCGCGCTGCAAAAAAGTAGAATAGATCGCCACCACCGGCTTCATGCCCTCGCAAGCCAGCCCCGCGGCGAAAGTCACCGCGTGCTGCTCGGCGATGCCGACGTCGAAATAGCGCTCCGGGTATTCCTCGGCGAAGCGCACCAGGCCCGAGCCTTCGCACATCGCCGGGGTGATGCCGACCAAGCGCTGATCGAGCGCTGCCATGTCGCACAGCCAGTCGCCGAAGATCTGCGTGTAGGCCGGTTTTCCGCCCGGCTTGCCGCCTACGATGCCCGCATCGGGCTGAAACTTGGACACGCCGTGGTAGAGCACCGGATCGACCTCGGCCAGTTTGTAGCCCCGGCCTTTCCTGGTCACGACGTGCAGGAACTGCGGCCCTTTCAGTTCCCCGATGTTCTTCAGCGTCGGGATGAGCGAGTCCAGATCGTGGCCGTCGATCGGCCCGATGTAGTTGAAACCGTACTCCTCGAACAGGGTGGAAGGCAAGGCCATGCCCTTGGCGTGCTCCTCGACGCGCTTGGCGAGTTCCCATAACTGCGGCAGCTTGCCCAGCACCCGTTCGCCCGCCTTGCGCGCGGCGCCGTACAACCCGCCCGAGAGCAAGCGCGCCAGGTATTTGTTGAGCGAGCCCACGGGGCGCGAAATCGACATGTCGTTGTCGTTCAGAATCACCAGCAGATCGGTGTCCATGACGCCGGCGTTGTTCATCGCCTCGAACGCCATGCCGGCGGACATGGCGCCGTCGCCGATGATCGCGACCGCGCGGCGGTGTTCGCCTTGCAGCCTGGCCGCCTGCGCCATGCCCAGCGCCGCCGAGATGGAGGTGCTGGAGTGCGCCGTGCCGAAAGTGTCGTACTCGCTTTCCGCGCGCCGCGGAAAGCCGGAGATGCCGCCGTGCATGCGCAGCCTGGCCATGCCCTCGCGCCGGCCGGTGAGAATCTTGTGCGCGTAGGTCTGGTGGCCCACGTCCCACACCAGCCGGTCGTGTGGGGTATCGAACACGTAATGCAGCGCGATGGTGAGTTCCACCGTGCCGAGGTTGGACGACAGATGCCCCCCGGTCTGGCTCACCGATTCGATAATGTAGGCGCGCAATTCCTCGGCGAGCTGGCCGAGCTCCCGCCGCTCCAGCGCGCGCAACTCGGCCGGACAGTTGATGGTCTTCAGCAGTTCATACATCGCCGGGTCAAATTCCTTCGGTTCAAATTCCTTCGGTTCATTCAGTTCAAATTCCCGCTTGCCCGGCAGCTCATGGGCGTATTCGTTATTCACGTCGCGCTTTGCAAAAAAGGCATTCGGACTAAAACTTACGCAGCACGATGAAGTCCGCCAGCTCGCGCAGGCGCACGGCCCTTGCGCCGAACGATGCGAGCGCCGCGTGCGCTTCGGCGCGCAATTCCTCGGCCAGCGCGCGCGCGCGCGCCAGCCCCAGTATGCTGACATAAGTCGGCTTTTCCTGCGCGGCGTCTTTGCCGGCTGTTTTTCCCAGAGTGGCGGTGCAGGTGTCGCAATCGAGCACGTCGTCCACCACCTGGAACGCGAGACCTACCGTCTTGGCATAGCGCTCCAACCGGCCGAGCTCGCTCGCGTCCAGGCCGTGACCGCAGCGCGCGCCCAGCACGGCCGCGGCGCGGATCAGCGCTCCGGTCTTATGGATATGCATGAATTCGAGTTCGGGCAGGCTGAGCGTCTTGCCCACGCTGGCGAGATCTATGGCCTGGCCGCCGGCCATGCCGCGCGAGCCGCTCGCCAGCGCCAGGATTTTCAGCATCTCGAACTGCGCCTCGGGGCTGTCTGCGAGGACGTGTTCGGCCAGGATCTGAAACGCGAGCGGCTGCAGCGCATCTCCCGCCAGCAGGGCGGTGGCCTCGTCGAATTCGACATGACAGGTGGACTTGCCGCGGCGCAGCACGTCATTGTCCATGCAAGGCAGGTCATCGTGCACCAGGGAATAGGCATGGATCATTTCGACTGCGGCGGCCACGACTTCGACCCGCGCCGGATCGGCCTCGGCCAACTCGCCCGCGGCGAAGGCGAGCAGAGGCCGTACGCGCTTGCCCCCCCCGAGCACCGCATAGCGCATCGCACGGTGCAGGCGCTCGGGCACAATCTCGGACACCGGCAGGAAACGCTGCAATGCGGTCTCCATGCGCGCCTGGATCGTCCCCATCCAGGCGGCAAAATTAATCGTCTTGTTTGGCACCAGGGAAAGCTTGCAAAGTATTGGCTTCGAGTACCTGCACTTGCTGCTGGGCCTGCGCAAGCTTGGCCTGACAGTACTGTGCAAGTTCCAGGCCACGCTGGTGCGCGGCGAGGGACTGCTCCAGGGAAAGTTGCCCCGATTCCATGCCGGCGACGAGCTTTTCCAACTCGGCCAGCGCGGTTTCGAAGCTCGGAGACTCGCCGCCGGCCGAAGCTGACTTGGGCGATTTAGGCATAATCGGAATAAAACCTTATAAAACGTGAAAATAGCTGAACTCGACCCTGCCAGTCAAATCAAAAACGCGGTAAAATCCTGAAATATTGGCCTTTTGCCGACCGACTTATGACTTATTGTGCCCTACGCGAGTCAAGTGAGGTTAGTTAATTAATGTCCGATATTGCCAGCCCCTCGATACTCAAGCAAAGCAGCCCGCAGCTTCCCGTTTCCTGGTATTTCGACCAGCAGATGCTGGAACTCGAACAGAAACTGCTGTTCCAGAGCGGGCCGGGTTACATCGGCCATGAACTGATGGTGCCCAACGTCGGCGATTATCACACCCTGGCGTGGATGGACCATGCCAAGCTGCTGGTCAGGAACGAGCACGGCGTCGAGCTCATGTCCAACGTCTGCCGCCACCGCCAGGCGATCA
>JACRAS010000089.1 GCA_016234705.1 Betaproteobacteria bacterium
AACCAAGGTGCAGGAAGTACGCCTGGCGCGCAAGCCCGCCATGCGCGTGCTGAAGCGGGGGGACCTGGAGGCGATCGTGGAAATCGACAAGGTGCTGTTCAAGCAGTCGCGGCGCGACTACTACGAGCGCAAGGTGGCCGCCATGCTGGACGCGGCCCACAACATCAACTCCTCGCTGGTGGCGGAAGTGGAGGGCAGAATTGTCGGCTTCATCATGGGCGACGTGTACTTCGGAGAGTTCGGCATTCCCGAGACTACCGGCATCATCGACACCATCGGCGTGCACCCGGAGCTCCAGAACCACGGCATTGCCAGCGAGCTGCTGGAGCAGTTTCTGACGAACATGAAAGCGGTGGGGGTGAACCGGGTGTACACCCTGGTCAACTGGGACGACTTCGGCCTGGAGAAATTCCTCTCCCGGCACAGCTTCGTGCCGTCCAAGCGCATCAACCTGGAATACAAGATACCGTGACCGGGAGACGGGATCGGGAATCGAACCGGGCCTTGCGGGTTTGCTCCGATACCTGAACGCTGTAAACTATTGCTGTCGGGACTCAGGGGTCCACTTTAGTCCACTATACTTCCAGGGCAGAAAGTCCATGAGTCGAGCAAAAAGCGTTTTGCCAAGATTCATCGACGTTTCCGGCGAAAGCAATGCCGCAAGACTGCCAGATCGGCAATCCGCCGTTTAAATCGGGGACGCCCTCAAAATCTGCAAATCCCGCTCCAGTTCTTGGTTTCAAGATCATGGGGTTCGTTTTAACCGGACAGCAGTGAGATCAAGTAGATCAAAAATCACTAGTTCTGGATTTATTCTCTTGATATACTCATAAGGGCAAATCAACATGGGGAAAACGCCCCGGTTTCAACACAATTTGCTGCCGCCGGCGATCATGCATGTCTGAAAGGTGGAGTTTCTTCAAAGATTGCTTAAGCAGCACCGTTAAATACAAGAAGCTTGTCCGTTGGGAGGAGGATGCATGAACGACTTATCAACTCCATTGCCGTCCCGGGAATGCGATGACCTGCCACGCCCCCGCCCAAGTCAGGCGGCGCGGATAGTGGATAGTGCGAGATGCGACTGCCCGAGTCGAGACCCTTGCTTCAGCGATTGCTGCCGGCAACATGATTGACGAACCGGTCAACGGCGCTCATCAGGCTACTGGCAAGTCTAGGACCGAAGAGTTGCGATCAAAGTCCGCTCCGGCGCTGCTGGCCGAGCGAGCTCGCCAGACGCCGCAAGACATCGCCTACCGGGCAAAAAAGCGCGGCATCTACCTTGAACGTACCTGGCTCGGCTATGCCGAGCAGGTGGGGCGTTTCGCTCTGGGATTGCGCAGCCTCGGCTTAGCCCGGGGGGAACGTCTTGCCATTATGGGCGACGCCTGCGAGGAATGGGGGATCTGCGATCTTGCCACCCAGGCGCTCGGAGCCATCACTTACGGTATCTATCCGACCGCGTCGGTCACCGAGGTGGAGTATCAGTTGCGGGACGGTGATGCGACAATCTTCGTTGCCCAGAACCAGGAATACGTGGACAAGGTTCTGGGGGTGCTGGAGCGGGTGCCGGGGCTGAAGTGGGTGGTCGTCATCGACGATTCGGCGATGTTCGCCTACGACCACCCCAAACTGAAATCCTACGAGCAGATTCTGGAGGCGGTGGAATCGAAGGGAGAGGCCGCGGTCGCCGCAGTCGAGACGCTTGCGCAGTCCGTCGACCCGCGCGATCCGGCATTCATCGTCTACACGTCCGGCACCACCGGGCATCCGAAGGGGGCGGTGGTATCCCATGGCCACCATCTTTCCGCAGCCTATACTATAGTTCAGCATTATCCTTCCATGATGGAGAAGAATCAGCGGACTGTTGTATATCTGCCGCTGTGCCACATTCTCGGCCGCGATCTGGCCATCACTTTTCCTTTGATTTCCCGCCTCGTGCCGCACTATGGCGAAAGCCTGGAGGACCTTCCGCAGACCCTCTTCGAGGTAGCGCCGACCATGTTGTTGACCGTCCCGCGCTACCTGCAAAAATTCGCCTCCCAGTTGCTGATTGGCATTACCGATACTTCGCCAATGAAGCGCATGGTCTACAAGGCAGCCCTGCGCTACGGGCGCGGCTACGCGAAACGGCGCTGGGACGGCACGGCGAAAGGGGCCGCGACCCTTGCCTACCGTTTACTTCACGCCGTCGCGTTCCGTCCGATGCTGAATAAACTAGGTTTTGACCAACTACAGTTCGTCGTCTGTGGCGGCGCGCCATTGCCCCAAGAAACAGCGGCGCTGTGGCAGATCTATGGTGTCAACGTTGTGGAAGTCTACGGTCAGACCGAAACCAGCGGGGCGATGATTTGCGGCCAGAGAGGCCCGTTTCCGCGACCCGGAGACGTCGGGATCCCCCCGCCCGGCTTGGAGGTGCGCCTAGGCGATGACGGGGAAGTTTTGGTGCGCAGTGAAGATCTGTTCGAGGGTTATTGGGGCAAACCCGAGGCTAGCCGGGAGGCGAAGGATGAGGATGGCTGGTTGCACACGGGAGATATCGGCGAATGGCGCGACGGCAGCCTGCGTCTTGTAGACCGCGCGCGCGATTTCATGGTCACTTCAGGCGGCAAGACCATCAGCCCCAGTTATATCGAAAACCTCACCAGCGGCAGCCCCTACATCGGTGAAATGGTGGTGTTCGGGCATGGGAAAAAATACCTAACGGCGTTAATCGAAATCGAATTTGACGCGGTGGCGCAATGGGCCCGCCAGAACAACGTCGTCTACAGCGGCTACACCAGTTTAGCCCAGCACCCGGAGATAAAAAAGCTTCTACAGGGCGAAATCGACAAGGCGAATGCTCAACTGGCCCGCGTCGAGCAGATCAAGGCTTTCCGGACGCTGCCAAAGGCGCTTGATCCGGAAGCGGAAGGTGAGCCGGTCACGCCTACCCGTAAGGTAAAACGGAAACTTATGTACGAATGCTTCAAGGATCTGATCGAGTCCATGTACGACGAATCCGAGGCCCGCTTGGTTGCCCGCGAGATGGGTGACCTTCTTTTGGAATCATCTTAGCGCGGCCGCTGGCCGCAACCAATATGACAAAAACATTCGCGCGGATGCGGCAATTGTTGCGGAGTAATTGCATAACACCGGCTGCTTGAATTTAGGACCGGCATAAACTAGGAGGACGAAATGCGAAAAAAATATGCTCTGGTAGTCGCCGCATTCTCGGCCATCGTATCGGCGCCGATAGTCATGGCGCAGGACGCCTACGTGGTCGGACTGAGCGGAGCGCTGACCGGCCCCCAAGCCGGGACTTACGCGCCGATAATGGAGTCGGTCAAGCTCTACGTCGATCAACTGAACAAGCGCGGCGGGGTCAACGGCAAGCCGATTCGCCTGGTGGTGCAGGACAACCAGGGCGAACCGTCGAAAGCGGCGGCGGATGCCAAAAAACTCATCAGCCAGGACAACGCCATCCTAATGATCAGCGCCAGCGTATCCTCGACCTATGCGCCGATGGCGGCCGAAGCCAAGCGCGGAGGCATTCCGCTGGTTTACACGATGGTTTGCCCGACTGCGGTGTTCCCGCCCAAGCCGGATGATTTGCAGTTCTGCTCCGGGCCAAGCAGCGGGAACCATGATGGCCCGATGGGGGTCCAGTTCATCAAGGAGCAGTCGCGCGACCCGGTCCGGCTTGGGCTGGTGGCGATGGCCATTCCCCTCTCGCGTGGCGTGGCCGATTCCGCCGAGGAAGCGGCGAAGTCCATCGGCATGACGGTGGTGGACAAGCAAATCATTCCACCGCCGACTCCCGACTATACCCCCCACGCCAGCAAGCTCAAGTCAGCCGAGCCGAACTGGGTTTACGCCGTGGCCCCCTGGGTGACGGAGGTCAAGACCCTCGAGGCGCTACGCAAACTCGGCTGGAATGGAAAATACCTTGCCATTGCGCTGGCTCCGACCGAGGACGACATGTTCCGATTAAAAGATGGCGAGTTATATGCGGTCAGCGCGAATGCTTTTTTCCATGACGACCTCCCGGTGCATAAGGAGATCCGGGACGCGGCCGGCAAGGCGAACCTCGCCTACCCGGTCACGCACCTCGCCGACGGTTGGATCGCGGGCATGGTCCTCGAACAGGCGTTGAAGAATACCTCGTGGCCGCCGACCGCCGAAAAAGTCCTGGCGGCAATGAACGATCTCAGGGTGGACACCAAGGGACTGCGGGGCAAACCGATCGAGTGGACAAAGACCAACCATTTCCGCACCGAGCAGTATTACCGCTTCTATCGCTGGGATTCGGCGAAACAATCCATTGTCCCCGCCAAAGAAAACTGGGCCACGGTTGATATCAAATAACACTGGCTGAACCGGCTGCAAGGAAGTTCCGTTTGAATTTAGGACCACCACAAGCTAGGAGGATAAAATGCCAAGGAAATATGCTTTGCTAATCGCCGCACTCTCGGCCCTCGCATCGGCGCCAATAGCCATGGCACAGGACGCTTACGTGATCGGACTGAGCGGAGCGCTGACCGGCCCCCAAGCCGGGACTTACGCGCCGGTAATGGAGTCGTTCAAGCTCTACGTCGATCAACTGAACCGGCGCGGTGGAGTCAACGGCAAGCCGGTTCGCCTGGTGGTGCAGGACAACCAGGGCGAACCGTCGAAAGCGGCGGCGGATGCCAAAAAGCTCATCAGCCAGGACAACGCCATCTTCATCCTCAATGCCAGCGTATCCTCGACCTATGCGCCGATGGCGGCCGAAGCCAAGCGGGGACGCGTTCCGCTGCTTTACTCGGTGGTTTGCCCGGTTGCGGTGTTCCCGCCCAACCCGGATGAGCTCCAGTTCTGCTCGGCGGCAGGCAGCGCGAACTATGATAGCGAGATGGCGGTCCGGTACATCAAAGAGCTGTCGCGCAACCCAGTCCGGCTTGGGCTGGCGGCGATGGCCATTCCCGTCTCGCGTGGCGGGATCGATCACGCCGAGGAAGTGGCGAAGTCCTTCGGAATAACGGTGGTGGACAAGCAAATCATTCCACCGCCGACTCCCGACTATACCCCCTATGCCAGCAAGCTCAAGTCAGCCGAGCCGGACTGGGTTTACTCCTGGGCCCCCTGGGTGACGCAGGTCAAGACCCTCGAGGCGCTACGCAAACTCGGCTGGAATGGAAAATTCCTTGCCTATGCGGTGCCCCCGACCGAGGACGAGGTGGTACGGTTAAAGGATGGCGAGATGTATACGGTCAGCGGAAATTCCTTTTTCCAAGACAACCTCCCGGTGCATAAGGAGATCCGGGAGGCGGCCGGCAAGGCAAACCTCACCTACCCGGTTACGCAACTCAGCGAGGGTTGGATCGCCGGCATGGTCGTCGAACAGGCGCTGAAGAACACCTCGTGGCCGCCGACCGCCGAAAAAGTCCTGGCGGCAATGAACGATCTCAGGGTGGACACCAAGGGACTGCGGGGCGGACCGATCGAGTGGACAAAGACCAACCATTTCCGCACCAAGCAGTATTACCGCTTCTATCGCTGGGATTCGGCGAAGCAATCCATTGTCCCCGCCAAAGAAGGCTGGACCACCGTTGAAATCAAATAACCGGCGATCTTCGCGAGGGGCCGAAAAATGGCACTGGAACGCATGCTGGTGCACGTGCCGCGCCAGTTGGATGGAGATGGGATGCCGCGGTGCAGATAATCGTTAACAGGGCATCGCGTCATAGGCATCGTGATCACAACAGGAAGAGCAGTTCGAAGCGCTTGCAAGCAACGCCAATCAACCCATACCAAAGGAGGAATTAATTATGAATCGTTTGAAAATAATCGCTGCGCTGGCAGCGTTTTCTTTCACCGCTACGCCTTGGGCGCAGGATGCCTATGTCGTCGGGCTGAGCGGCGCCATGACCGGACCCAATGCCGATAGCTATGCGCCCGGCGTTGAAGCGGTACGGCTTTACATCGATCAGTTGAACAAGCGTGGCGGCGTCAACGGCAAGCCGGTCCGATTGATCATCGGAGACAACCAGGGCGAACCCTCCAAGGCGGCCGCCGACGCGAAGAAGTTCATCACCCAGGACAATGCCGTGTTGCTGGCGAACGTGAGTGTTTCGTCGACTTATGGCCCCATGGTCGCCGAGGCCAAGCGCGCACGCGTACCCTTGCTCTTCGCGGGCGGTGCATGCCCGGCGGAAGTGCTGCCGCCAAACCCCGACGAACTGCAGTTCTGCTCCATCGGCCCCGGCATGAAGTACGACGCCCAGATGGCACTGCGCTTCATCAAGGAGCAATCGCGCGAGCCGGTCAAACTGGGGCTGGTGGCCATGGCCATTCCTTTGTCGCGCGCCGGCATCGACTATGCGGAATCCCTGGCTCCGACATTCGGCATCACGCCGGTGGCCAAGGAACAGATTCCTCCCCCGACGCCGGACTACACTCCCTTCGCCTCAAAGCTCAAAGGAGCCGATCCCAACTGGGTCTATTCATGGGGACCCTGGGTGACCGAGGTGAAGACGTTCGAGGCGCTGCGCAAGCTCGGTTGGACCGGCCGGTACATTGCCGCCGCGCTCAACCCGACGGAGGATGAATTGGCAAGGGTCAAGGATGAGTTTTTCTTTGGTTTCAGCCCGAACGCCATGTTCCTGGAAAACCTGCCCGTGCATCAAGAGATGCGCGACGCGGCACGCGGCGCCAAACTGACCTATCCGATCACCCAGATGGCCGAAGGTTGGGTCGCCGGAATGGTGATCGAGCAGACCTTGAAGAATGTGGCCTGGCCGCCCACACCCGAAAAGGTGCTGGCTGCGTTGGACACGCTCAAGGTGGACACCAAGGGATTGCGCGGCGGACCGATCGAATGGAGCAAGACGAACCACTTCCGCAGCAAACAGCATTACCGCATCTATCGCTGGGACGCGAAAAAACAGGCGGTGGTGCAGGTGCAGGATTGGGTCGCCCTGGACGTGAAGTGATCGCGGCTTTGGAAGCGAGCGGAAATATCTCATAGAGCTAAACCCCCGGCTTTGCCGGGGGCATTTGATTTGGACAATCGCGGCGATTCCCCTATCGTAAGATCAGGGGTAACAGGGCGACGATGGAAGCGAAATATCAAGCGCCGTCCGCTCGGCTGGACGAGGCGGCATCGCGTCGCAGGCGGCGTGATCGCAACAGGGAAAGCAGTTCGAAGCGCCGGTAAGCAACACCCGTCAACCCATACCAAAGGAGGAATTGATCATGAATCGTTTGAAAATGATCGCTGCGCTGGCAGCGTTTTCTTTCACCGCTACGCCCTGGGCGCAGGATGCCTATGTCGTCGGGTTGAGCGGCGCCGTGACCGGGCCCAATGCCGATGCCTATGCGCCCCCCGTTGAATCGGTACGGCTTTACATCGATCAGTTGAACAAGCGCGGCGGCGTCAACGGCAAGCCGGTCCGATTGATCGTCGGAGACAACCAGGGCGAGCCCTCCAAGGCGGCCGCCGACGCGAAGAAGTTCGTCACCCAGGACAATGCCGTGTTGCTGGTGAGCATGAGTGTTTCGTCGGCCTATGGCCCCATGGTCGCCGAGGCCAAGCGCGCGCGCGTGCCCTTGCTCTTCGGGGCCGGTGTATGCCCGGCGGAAGTGCTGCCGCCAAACCCCGACGAACTGCAGTTCTGCTCCATCGGCTTCGCCATCAAGTACGACGCCGAGATGGCGCTGCGCTTCATCAAGGAGCAATCGCGCGAGCCGGTCAAACTGGGGCTGGTGGCCATGGCCATCCCCGTGTCGCGCGCCGGCATCGACTATGCGGAATCCAGGGCGCCGGCATTCGGCATCACGCCGGTGGCCAAGGAACAGATTCCTCCCCCGACGCCGGACTACACTCCCTACGCCTCGAAGCTCAAAGGGGCCGATCCCAACTGGGTCTACTCATGGGCACCCTGGGTAACCGAGGTGAAGACATTCGAGGCGCTGCGCAAGCTCGGTTGGAGCGGCCGGTACATTACCGCCGCGCAAGAGCCGGCGGAGGATGAATTGGCAAGGGTCAAGGACGAGTCCTTCCATGTCTTCAGCGCGAACGCCATGTTCCTGGAAAACCTGCCCGTGCATCAAGAGATGCGCGATGCGGCGCGCGGCGGCAAACTGACCTATCCGATCACCCGCATGGCCGACGGTTGGGTCGCCGGAATGGTGATCGAGCAGACCTTGAAGAATGTGGCCTGGCCGCCCACCCCCGAAAAGGTGCTGGCTGCGTTGGAAACGCTCAAGGTGGACACCAAAGGATTGCGCGGCGGACCGATCGAATGGAGCAAGACGAACCACTTCCGCAACAATCAGTATTACCGCGTCTATCGCTGGGATACGAAAAAACAGGCGGCGGCGCGGGTGCAGGATTGGGTCGCCATGGACGTGAAGTGATCGCGGCCTAGCGCTGTAGGAGACCGAGGTGCAGCTCGCCGTCAATATCGTGGTGCTCGCCGCCATATACGCCCTGATTTCCTGCGGCTATGTCCTGATTTACCGGGTCAGCCGAGTGCTCAACTTGGCGCATGGCGAGTTGATGCTGGTGGGTGCGTATCTGCTGTATTCGACGGCGTCCCTCCTCGGCGGGAGCCCGGTCACGGCGGTGACGATGGCAGCCGTGCTCGGGCTGCTCGTGGGCGTCCTGGTATACGTGTTGCTGATGCGTCGCATGACCGGCGAAATGGTCCTGGCGGCGGTACTCTGTACCATCGCCTTGGGCGTAATGCTGCGCGGCGCGACGGTGCTCATCTGGTCGGCGCAGGTCCGCCATCCGATGGAGGCGTTGGGCTGGAGCAATCCATCCCTCGTACTCATCGGAGACGCGCGGATTTCCCTGATCAGCGCGATTCTGATCGGCGCCACCGCCGTGGTGTATGCGGCCTTGTTCGGCTTCCTGGGCTTCACCCGTTGGGGCATACGGATGCGCGCGGCGGGGCAGAACCCGCTGCTCGCCTCGCAGCGCGGCATCCAATTGCATGGCGTCTATGCCCTGGCCTGGGGGCTATCGACGTTTACGGCGGGCCTCGCGGGAATGCTGATCTCTCTCGATTCCAGCCTGGACGGAACGATGACTATGATCGGCCTCAAGGCTTTTCCCGCCGCCCTGGTCGGCGGGTTGGACAGCCTGGCCGGCGCCTTGATCGGCTCGGCCATCATCGCCATCGCCGAAGTGCTGCTGATCCAGTTTGTCAATCCCCTGCTCTCGGACGTCGTGCCTTTCTTTGTGCTGCTGGCGGTGCTGGTGATAAGGCCCTGGGGACTGTTCGGTAGCAAGGAAGAGCTGGATCGAGTGTAGCGAAGAAGGAGCGATAACGTTGCCCAATGCCAGCGGTTATTTCCGCACCTCCGTCGACCAGGATCTCACCCTGCTCGACACGCGAACGCAGAAGTACAGTTGCGCGGTATTCTGCGCCTTGCTGCTGTTCGTGCCCTTCGTCGCCAAGCCGCTGTTCATCGACATCGCCAACCAGGTGTTTCTCACCGCGATCGGCGCTCTGGCCCTGATGCTGGTCACCGGTTTCGCGGGGCAGGTATCGCTGGGTCATGCCGGCCTGCTGGCCGCGGGCGCGTTTACCGCCGGAATTCTGTTCAAGGAATTCGCCGCGCCGATCTGGGTGACCCTGCCGGCCTCGGCCTGCGTCGGCGCGGTTTTCGGACTGATCTTCGGGCTTCCCTCCCTGCGCCTGCGCGGCCTCTATCTCGCGGTGAGCACGCTCGGGCTGCACTTCATCGTGGTGTATCTCGGCGGCGAGTACGAGACGAGGCGTGGCTTCTCGACCGGCATCCCCCTCGATCCGCCCAGCATAGGCAGTTGGTCTCTCGACGATGGACGCGCCTGGTATTTCGTCCTGCTCGCGTTCGCCGCCGGCGCCACGCTCTTCTCCATCAACCTGCTGCGCTCCAAGACGGGTCGTGCCTGGCGCGCGCTGAGAAGCAATGAGACAGTGGCCGAGGCGCTGGGTGTCCATGTCGCGGGCCACAAGCTCCTCGCTTTCGTGATCAGTTCGGCCATGACCTCGGTAGCCGGGTGCCTGTTCGCCTACTACCGCAGCTTCGTCTCGGTGGAGGCGTTCTCGCTGTTTCTCTCCATCCAGTATGTCGCGATGGTCATCATCGGCGGCCTGGGATCGATCCTCGGCGCCTTGCTCGGCGCGGTGTTTGTCGTGCTCCTGCCCTACGTCGTCGAATGGGTGAGCGCCATCCTTCCCCTGACGGCGAGCATTTCGGGTCTGATATTCGCGATCAATCACACCG
Organism: Betaproteobacteria bacterium; assembly: GCA_016234705.1. Classification (GTDB taxonomy): domain Bacteria; phylum Pseudomonadota; class Gammaproteobacteria; order Burkholderiales; family SG8-39; genus 2-12-FULL-64-23. The sequence continues at coordinate 10,237 of JACRAS010000089.1, forward strand.
TCTTCGGCGTGGTGATGGTGCTGTTTCTGCTGTTCGAACCGCGAGGGCTGGTCGGCATCTGGCAACGCCTTCAAAACTATTTCCTGCTCTGGCCGTTCCGCCAGACACCGCTTTCGGGAAGCCAATGACGTGGATACGCCCGAAACGATATTGTCGGTGGAGAAGATCGAGGTTACCTACCACCGGGTGGTGACCGCCGTCCAGGGGGTGAGCATGGCTGTCAAGCGCGGCCAGATTGTCGCCCTGCTGGGAAACAACGGGGCCGGCAAGACGACGACGCTGCGCGCGATCTCCGGATTCGTGGGCATGGACGACGCCCGGGTCAGTGAGGGTAGCATTACCTACAAGGGCCAGCGCACCGAGAATCGGCAGCCGCATGAGGTGACGCGCCTGGGCGTAGTTCTCGTGCCCGAGCGTTCCAAGGTGTTCGAGAACCTGACCGTTGCCGAGAACATTCTCGCCGCTGTTCCCGGCAAGAAAGGCAAGTCGCAAGCGGCAGTCGCCTACGAGTATTTTCCGCAACTGGTCCGGTTGCGCGAGCGGGAAGCGGGATACTTGAGCGGCGGCGAGCGACAGATGCTGGCGATCGCTTCGGCCCTCGTGTGCGCGCCTGAACTGCTGCTGGTGGACGAACTGTCGCTGGGATTGGCCCCGCGGGTTGTCGCCGATCTGATCGAAAGGCTACAGCTGATACGCGGCGAGCTCGGATTGACCATCGTCTTGGTCGAGCAGAACGCCACCGTGGCGCTGGAACTGGCGGACTACGGCTATGTCATGGAAAACGGGCGCATCGTGCTCGACGGCACCGCCGACCGGCTGCGCTCGCACGACGACATCCGCGAGTTCTATCTCGGCCACGTCCAGGGAGAGCGGCGCAACTACCGCGACGTGAAGCAGTACCGGCGCAGCCGGAGGTGGTATGGCTGATTCCGAGGTTCTGCGGCTCGATCAGATTACGCTCAAATTCGGCGGCTTGACGGTACTGGAACAGGTTTCCCTCACCGTGGCGCAGGGTGAACTGCTCGCGCTAATCGGGCCGAATGGCGCGGGCAAGACGAGCATCCTCAACTGCATCAGCGGAATTTACCGCATCACCAGCGGCCATATCCGGTTCGGCAGCAGGGACATCACCGATTGCCAGCCACATGAGGTCGCCCGCCTCGGCATCGCGCGCACCTTTCAGCACGCCGAGCTGTTCCCGGACATGACCGTGCTCGAAAACATACTGGTCGGGCGGCACGCCGCGATGCGCACCAACCCGTTCGCGGAAGGTCTGTTCCTGCCGGGCGTGCGGCGCGAAGAGGTGAGAAACCGGGAGGTCGTCGAGGAGATTCTGGATTTCGTCGAATTGGAACGCTATCGGCACAAGGCGGTCGGCAGCCTGCCGTTCGGGATTCAGAAGATTGTCGGTTTCGCGCGGGCGCTCGCGTACCAACCGAAGATTCTGCTGCTCGATGAACCCTGCGCGGGATTGAACCGGGAGGACAGGGAGGATCTGGCGCGCTACATCATGCGCATCCAGCACGAAAAGCGCTTGGCCATGATTTGGGTTGAACATGACATGCAGATGGTCGCCGACCTGGCCGACCGCCTCTACGTGCTCGACTACGGCCAGGTTCTCGCGCACGGAGATACGCACAAGGTTTTGAACGATCCGCGCGTCATCGAGGCGTATATCGGCCACACCGCGCCCAACCGGGTATTGTTGTCGGTGGAGCGCGAACACCAGATCCAGACCGACCTGTTGAAGGAGGTCGCCGAAGCGGTCAGCGGCGGCAAGGATAAAGCCGTGATTGTCGAGATTCTCGGTCAGCTCGCCGATTACAGCCGGGCGCACTTCACTTCCGAAGAGCTGCTGATGAGGCTTTACTCGTATCCCGATCTGGAAATTCATGCCCTCGATCATGCGCGGATGATGGACTCGCTGGATGAGATAACGGCCGCCTGCCGGGGCGAGGAGTACGAATCGATGGTGCGCATGACCAGCGAGCTGGAAGATTTCCTGCTACAGCACATCGCCACGCGCGACAAGAAGTTCTCTCGTGAGCATCTTGCAAAATCCCCATCAGAATTGACACCACCCCACACACAGCGATGACATCGCCGTTTTTTTGAGGGTTGCGGGTCAGAATTTCATC
>JACRAS010000098.1 GCA_016234705.1 Betaproteobacteria bacterium
TAACGCAATTATACGCGGCGACTTGAGTCGCGCCCCCGTTGTTGTCGAGTTGCGCTTGTTGCGCGCTGCGCGCGCCAACCGTGTTTTTGGTACGGATGAAAAGCGCATCCGTACCAAAAACACGGTTTTGGATAAGAACAAGGACAGGGCGGGGGTCTTTTACAAGATCGTCGATTGGCGTGGACGGGCCGCCGTCCGCGCAAGCTCTATCGCCGCAGCCCCGAGGTATCCTCGCGCGTGCGCCGCTGCCGGCGCGCAAGCCCGGACGCTTAAGCTGCGCCCTCGTAAACAATGCGCCACTTGCCGCCTTCCTTGGTCCAATACTGGCGCTTCTTCATGCTATTGGACAGGTTGTTCGAGCGGTAATTCTGGTCGAAGGTCACTACGACCAGCTCGTCCTTGCCGGGATTGCGGAACATGCTGAAATTGGAAAGGTTCAGCTTGATCCAGCTCTTGCCGCTGTTGACCTGGCGCTTGCGCCGCACCCAGTCCGAGTAGTTTTCGCGGTCGGCGGAAAATCTCTTCGAGTAGTGTGTCAGGTAGCGCTCGGTATCGAGGCTTTCCCAGTCGTTGCGCCAGCGCTCGATTTCCGCATTGAGCGCGTTGCGCTCCGCGTCCCAGTCATCCAGCGATAGCCATTCGACCTGTTCGCTGATGATCACCGGCGTAAGTCCGATTTGGAGCTTGTTGGACAATGCGTCCAGGTCCGCATTGGCCAGCACCACGCAGCCATTGCTCGCGCGCGGCGCGCGGCTGTAGGTATCGCTGGGCGTGCCGTGCAGCCAGATACCATGGCCTTTTCTGCCATGGCGCTTGTCCCATTCGTTGGGGTAGCTGATGGGGAAGGCGCCGCTGCCGTAGAAATCGGAGAGCTTGTTCTTGGGCAGACTGGCGGTGACGTGGTATACGCCCACGGGGGTTTTTTCGTCGCCTTCACGCGTTTTCTCCCCGCCGCCTTTGCCGGTGCTGATGTAATAATCTGCGACGAAGCGCGGCCGTCCGTTCTCGTTCTGGTACAGATACAGGCGCGAGCGCTTGTTGTCGACGACGATGGCGTAGCGCTGATCCTCGCGCATCTGCATCAGATAGCGCGGCACCCGGTCCCGGGTCGTGAGGTCGCGATAGGCATGCAGGCGCGCGAGCGCTTCGGCGCGCAAGTCATCGAGCTGTTCGCTCGGGCCGTGGGGGGCGTTGCCGAAGGTCTTGAGTGCACGGCCTCGAGCCAGCAGCAGGTCGCCTTTGATCAGGTACGCCAGGCGGAAATTGGGTTTGGCCCGGAGCAGCGCCTCGATGTGATTGAATGCCTGATCGAGGCGGTTGCTCTCGATTTCCTCGAACGCTTTGCCCAGCAGGTCGTCGGTGCTCTGGTCTGCCCGGGCGGGGGCGGTGGAAAGGAAGAAGACACTGGCGAGGCCCAGGGCCCCGGCGATCAGTGAGTTAGAGAATGCGCGCCGCAACTGCATCAATTAGTTGACCCGTTCTTCGCGTATTAGCCATTTGCCATTGGTTTTGACCATGACCAGCGTTTTGGTTCCCGAGGTCTTGATTACGTCGGAACGGTAAATCTGGCGGAAGTTCACGCTGGCGGCGTTGTCGCCGCTGATGCTGACCTTGGGCGACTCGATTCCGACCTCGATCTTCTTCGGCGCGCTGATGCGCTGCTTGCGCGCTTTTTCCCAGTCGCCGCGCGACTCACCCTTGGGCGTTTTGAAGTCCTTGGCGTAATACGCGAGGTAGCCGGCCACATCTTTCTTGGCCCAGGCGCTGGCCCAGGCGTGCACGGTGTTGATCAGTTCGTCCGTTTCAGCGCCCTGGCCTCCTGCTGCTTTGGGTTCGGCCGACTTGGGCTCGGCGCCTGATTTGGCGGCGCTAGCGACCACGCTGGCCTTGGCGGCGGCGTCGGCGGCCTTGGCCGGGGCCGCCTCCGCCATCTTGACCGGTTCCGGGCGCGCAGGGGCGCGGGCCGTGCGTGCTCCGCCGCCGATCAGCTCGCCTATCATGGCCAGCTTGGTCTTGGCGCCGGTATTGGAGGAGTCCAGTTGCAGCGCCTTGTCGTAAGCTTGGCTGGCGAGCTTGGCGTAAATATCGCCCAGGTTCTCATGCGCAGTGGCGTAGCTCGGATGCGTGCGGATCGAGCTTTCCAATGCGGTCCTGGCCTTTTCGTACCGGCCCTGGGAGGCATACAAAACGGCCAGATTGTTGTATGGCTCGGGCAATTCGGGGTAGTCCTCGGACAACTTCGCGAACACCTGGATCGCTTCGGCCGGCCGGTTCATCTCGGTCAGGATCAGGCCTTTCAAAAACCGCCCCTGCGCGTCGCGCGGCTTGGCGGCCAGGAATTTGTCGACGCGTTCGAGGGACTGGGACAACTGGCCCTGCCGCATCATGCGATTGATGTCCTGCAGTTCGTCGGCGTTGACGGCGGCGGCGGCCAAAACGAGGCCGAGCATGACTGCGGTGCGGCGAAGGAGTGGGTGCATTGTGTTATACTTTCTCGCGCCAGTTGGATTTGACTCCGCATTCTAGCAAGAACACCCGAACCTCCACAATAGAGGCCGCTGTCAAAGTTTCGCTCGTGGCACTGCTTTCGCGCGGAAAACGGGGCACAGCCGGCCATTAGCCGCTTTTTGCGCATGCTGAAGATATACAACACCCTTGCCCGCCGCAAGCAGGATTTCGTCCCGATCGAGCCGGGCAGGGTGCGCATGTACGTGTGCGGCATGACCGTCTACGACTACTGCCACCTGGGCCATGCGCGCGTCATGGTGGTGTTCGACATGGTGCAGCGCTGGCTGCGCGCCTCCGGGTTTGATGTCACCTACGTACGCAACATCACCGACCTCGATGACAAGATCATCCGCCGCGCGCTCGATAACGGCGAAACCATAGGCGAACTCACCGCACGTTTCATCGCTCACATGGACGAGGATGCGGCCGCCCTGGGGGTCGAGAAACCCGATCATGAGCCGCGTGCCACGCAATACATCGGCGCTATGCTGGATCTGATCGGGGCGCTGCAGCACAAGGGCCTGGCCTATCAGGCGGCGAGCGGCGATATCAACTTCGCGGTGCGCAAGTTTCCCGGCTACGGCAAGCTCTCGGGCAAGACGCTGGACGAGTTGCGCGCGGGCGAGCGCGTCGAAACCGATCCGAGCAAGCACGACCCGCTCGACTTCGTCCTGTGGAAGCGGGCCAAGGAGGGAGAGCCCGCCTGGGCGTCACCCTGGGGCGAGGGCCGCCCCGGCTGGCATCTCGAGTGCTCGGTCATGTCGGGCGAGTTGCTGGGCGCGCATTTCGACATCCATGGCGGCGGCCAGGACCTGCAGTTCCCCCATCACGAGAACGAGATCGCCCAGTCGGAGGGCGCGCACGGCGATATTTTCGTGAATTACTGGATGCACAACGGCTTTGTGCGCGTCGACGAGGAGAAGATGTCCAAGTCGCTCGGCAATTTCTTCACTATTCGCGAGGTGTTGAAACAATACGATGCCGAGGTGGTGCGTTTTTTCATCCTGCGTGCACACTACCGCAGCCCGCTCAACTACTCCGACCAGCATCTGGATGACGCGAAGAGCGCGCTTGCGCGGCTGTACACGGCGCTCAAGAACGTACCGCCGCGGGCAATGACGATCGACTGGAACGACGCCTACGCCGGCCGCTTCAGGGCAGCAATGGACGACGACTTCAACACGCCGGAAGCGATGGCGGTATTGTTCGAGCTCGCGGCTGAGGCGAATCGCGGCAAGTCGGCGATGACCTCGGGTGTGCTTAAGGCGCTTGGCGGGATCCTTGGCCTGCTCGGCCGGGACCCGACCGAATTCCTTCAGGGGCGCGCCGTAACAATTGCCGCTACACCTGGCGCTTGGGTAATGCAAGGAACTACTTCGCACGTCCGAGCAGGGCCTGGGGAGGAGAAGATCCGGGATCTGATCGCAGCGCGCGCGATTGCGAAGAAGGCGAAAAATTACGCCGAAGCCGACCGGATCAGGAAAGACCTGCTAGATGCCGGCATCGTGCTCGAGGATACGCCGCAGGGCACGGCCTGGCGTCGGGCCTGAGTTTTACGCAGCATTATATACGGCGTGTTAAGTATTGCCTCACGTCACCAGTGAACTTGCGCGCTACGCGCGCCAACCGTAATGTTTTCTGGACGGATAAAAAGCGCATCCGTACAGAAGACACGGTTATCGTTAACAGCAAACACAGCGTGGCGGTTTAATCCAAGATCGCCATTTGCGCACGGACGGCTTCTCGTCCGTGCGCAATTGGCGATCCGCGCGGACGGGACGCCGTCCGCGCAAGTTCTACCACCGCAACTCGAAATATCCTGCCGCGTCCGCCGAAGTAGGCTAGCGACCATTGCGCGCTGCGCGCGCCAACCACGTTTTCTGTACGGATTAAAAGCGCATCCGTACAGAAAACGTGGTTATGGATAAAAGCAAAAGCGGTTTGGGGTGGCTTTTATACAAGATCGTCGATTGCGCACGGATACGTTTTTCA
>JACRAS010000097.1 GCA_016234705.1 Betaproteobacteria bacterium
CTGGACATATTAAAGCGGGCGTACAAGGCGATGGACAGGCAGCTTCAGGCAGCGTGGCAGGCGCGCGCGCCGGAGTTGCCTTACCGCAACCCGTATGAGGCCCTGATCTTGGCCTCGGTTATCGAGAAAGAAACGGGTCAATCGACCGATCGCGCCCTGATCGGCGGCGTGTTCGTCAATCGCTTGCGCATCGGCATGATGCTGCAGACTGACCCGACAGTCATTTACGGGTTGGGTGAAAAATTTGACGGTAACCTGCGCAAGAAAGATTTGCTCAAAGATACGCCGCATAACACCTACACCCGGAGCGGGTTGCCGCCGACACCCATCGCCATGCCCGGTCAGGCCTCGCTTCAGGCGGCGCTGAATCCGGCGAAGACCCAAGCCCTGTATTTCGTCGCTCGCGGCGACGGATCAAGCGAGTTCTCGCGCACCCTGGCCGAGCATGAGCGCGCCGTGACCAAGTACCAGCGGCGGGGAGGGCGCTGAGATGCGCGGTAAGTTTGTCACTTTGGAGGGCGTGGACGGCGCGGGCAAGAGCACCCACCTGGACTGGATCGCCGGGCGCTTTCAGGCCGCAGGCAAGAAAGTACTGGTGACCCGCGAGCCTGGGGGCACGCCCTTGGGAGAGGAATTGCGCAAGCTGCTGCTGGCGCAGCCTATGCACCTGGACACCGAGACCCTGCTCATGTTCGCCGCGCGGCGGGAGCACTTGGACAAACTGATCCTGCCGGCGCTCGCGGCAGGAAAATGGGTGGTTTCCGACCGGTTTACCGACGCTACTTTTGCCTACCAGGGTGGCGGGCGAGGCCTGGATCTGGGCCGTATCGAGACTCTGGAGCAATGGGTCCATCAGGGACTGCAGCCCGACCTGACCCTGGTATTCGACCTTTCGGTGGAGGAGGGCAAGCGCAGGCGCGTCGCAGCCACCTCCCAGCCTGATCGCTTTGAGCGGGAAGACCTGGATTTCTTTGCGCGGGTGCGGGCGGTCTATCTGGCCCGGGCTGAGCGCTACCCGCAAAGAATCCAGCTTATCGATGCCAGCCAGACGATTGAAGATATTCGTAAATCACTTGAAAATATTATCTTAACACTTTGTCAATAAACAATTATCCTTGGCAAGATACGGTATGGAATCGCCTCGCGGACATGCGCGGGCGACTGCCTCACGCCTTGCTGTTCCACGGCCGCCCCGGCATAGGCAAACTGCACCTGGCCGAAGTCCTAGCTCAATCCCTGCTGTGCGAAAACCGGTTGCAGACCGGCTTGGCCTGCGGTGCCTGTCCCGCTTGTGGCTGGTTTGCAGCCGGCAACCATCCAGATTACCGATTGGTTCAGCCTGAAGCGCTCGCACCGGACGATGTGGATGCGGACGCCGGGGAGGCCGACGCAGAGGACAAGAAGAAATCCAGCAAGCAGATAAAGATCGAACAAATTCGAGCGCTCAGTGACTTCCTCAATGTGGGCGCGCATCGCGGCGGCAACCGGGTAGTGCTGATTCACCCGGCCGAACGCATGAATCCGGGTTCCGCCAATGCCTTGCTCAAGAGCCTGGAGGAACCGTCCTCAGGGTTGATTTTTCTGCTGGTATCGCATCAACCGCGGCGCTTATTGGCAACGGTGCGCAGCCGCTGTCACGCGCTGCCGCTGGCTTTACCGCCACGCGAAGTGTCACTGCGATGGTTACAGGGACAGGGCGGCGCGACCACGGCCGCAGGGCTGGCATTTGCCGGCAATGCGCCCCTGGAGGCAGCTTTGCTGCAGGACGAGGAGGCCGAAACGCGGCGGCGGCTGTTCGACTTGCTCGGCCAAGCGTCGACCAGCGCGCTGAGTTTGGCGGATTACTGCCAGCGCTTGGCGCCGGGTCCCGTGGTAGATTGGATGCTCAAGTGGACCTACGATCTCATCGCACTGGCGAGCAGCGGGAAAGCGCGATACAACATCGACCGGGAAAAAACGTTGAGCCAGCTCGTGCGCACCATGCCAACGCTCAAGCTGTTGCGCTTCTACAGCGCCTTGGCGTCGATGAAGGCCATATCCGAGCACCCTTTGAATGCCAGGTTGTTCTTCGACGACTTGTTTATCACGTACAAAGAGATAGCCTAGATTTGTCATGCTCGTCGATTCGCATTGTCACCTCGACTTCGAAGAGTATTCCGGCCGGATCCCGCAAATCCTCGAAAGCATGGCGCGCAATCAGGTCACCCACGCCTTATGCGTGTGCGTGAATCTCGCCGATTTTGCGCGGGTATTGGCCCTGGCTGAAAGTCATCGCCAACTGTTTGCGTCGGTGGGGGTGCATCCGGATCAAGCCGAAGATGCAAGCCCCGAGGTCAGCGAGCTGATCGAGCGCGCCCGGCACCCGAAGGTCGTCGCCATAGGTGAAACCGGCCTGGATTACTATCGCCGCAACGGCGATCTGGAATGGCAGAGAGCGCGCTTTCGCACGCATATACGCGCCGCGCGCGAGTGCGGAAAGCCCTTGATCATTCATACCCGCGACGCTGGCGAGGACACCTTGCGTATCATGCGTGAAGAGCGTGCGGACACAGTTGGCGGGGTAATGCACTGTTTCACCGAAACCCTGGAAGTGGCAAGAGCCGCAATGGAGTTGAATTTCTATATCTCCTTTTCCGGTATCGTCACCTTCAACAATGCGGTTGCGATCAAAGAGATCGCGAAGACCGTGCCTCTGGAGCGCACGTTGATTGAAACCGACTCACCTTATCTGGCGCCAGTGCCGCAGCGCGGGAAAACCAACGAACCGGCCTGGGTCAGGCATGTAGCCGAGGAGATTGCCCGGTTACGCGGGATTTCCCTGGAAGCGGTGGCCGAGGCGACCAGCGCCAATTTTTTCCGGCTTTTCAAGCCGAACGTAGTTAATAAATAACTTTAGTTATGAAATATATATTATTGAAAATAATAATAATATTGCTTATGTTTCAGGTATCCAGCGCTGTTGCGGATTCCTATGATGAGCTGCTCACCGCAGTCAAATTGAACGACATCCCGGTGGCGGAGACCCTGTTTGCGAAGGGCATGGACGTAAATACAACGGATCCAAACGCCAACACGCTTCTCATGCTTGCGGCTCGCGATAGCCATATCGACATGGCAAAACGCCTGCTGGAGCGGCGAGCCAAAATCGCGGCCAGGAACCGCTACGGCGAAACGGCATTGATGCTGGCTGCGGGAAAAGGTGGCCTGGAAATGGTCAAATTGCTGGTGGAACACGGAGCCGGCGTCAACCAGCCGGGCTGGAACCCGCTTATCTATGCTGCCTGGCAAGGCAAAACGGAGGTGATCAAGTATCTGTTGGAAAAAGGCGCGGAGATTGATGCCGTTTCGCCGAACGGGATTTCGGCGTTGATGATGGCGGCGCGCGAGGGCCATTTCGATACGGTCAAACTGCTGCTATGGGAAATAGCCGATCCGAACCTCAAGAGCGATTCGGGCATGACGGCCCGGGATTGGGCCCTGAAAGCGGGAAATACCGAAATTGCGGACTTGCTGAGGCGGGCAGGCGCAAAGGAATAAGCAGCTCGGCTACCAAATAGGTAAATGCTGTCATTGCATTTTCAATACCTCAGGTATGGCTGCTATTCCTACGTTCTGTAATGAGATCTTAGAAGCGCAGGATTCCGCGCAGCGCTTTCACCCCTTCTTGCACCGCATCGGCGGGCGAGGGGCTCTGCGGCTTGTCCGCCTGCGCGGGTGACGCATCGGTCTGCGGCGAGGGCTGCGCGGCCGCTTCCGACCCGCGCCGAGGCGCGTTGGTGCTCGCCCGCCGCCCGCCGCCTTCGCGCTCGGCGAGCATGGTCATCGCGGTGGACTTGAGCCGCAGCTTGACCGCCCACTCCTGTTCCCAGACCTGCTTCGGATCCTTCGGCCGCGGCGGATGCACCAGATTCAGCTCGCTGCCGTAGGCGATAAAATTGAACATCGAAGCGTCGCTCTTGAACACACCGGCGGGGACGGTACACTCGGTCGTCTGCGGCGGCATCACCACTTTCTCGCGAATCAAGCGCTCGACTTCGGCTGGCGGGATGTAGTCCATGAGCACTTGGCCCATCTCCTGCACTTCGCTGGAGGACCAGGTCACCAGATCGTTCTGGTTGTCGCCCTGGCCCATCGCCGTGGCGAAGTAGCCCGTCGCCGTGGGTACTGTCTTCCATTTCACGGCAAACGCGCCGCCCGGGGTCTTGCGCACCGGGTCGAAGGCGACAGCATCCATGAAATCATGTCGCGCGCCGACCGCGAAGCGGATCTCGGGCGAGTAGTTGCCGGCAATGGTGTGATCGCCCTGCAGCGAACCCGCGGGAGGCACCGCGCGCGCGTCTTCCTGGTTAGGCCAGGTGCCGTAGCTGCGGTTGCGGCCAGGCGCGGGTCCGCGCGGCCGCGAAATACCGCGGCTGCGGAACGCGCGCGCCGCATCCTGCGGATTGAGGCTGGCGAAGTCGATGATCACCGGCTGGCCGGGGCGCACGGTCTCGCCGCAGCCCCAGTAGATCAGCATCCTGCCCTTCGGGCGCTCGAACCCGGGCTCGTCGTCGCGCTCGTGCACCGGCGCGCGCTCGACGCGCGGGGTGAGGAGCGGCAGGCTCTGCCCCAGTGCAAGCATCGGCGGAACGGCGTGCGCCGCGTGCGCTTCGCCACCCGCTTGCTGCGATGAGCCGAGGTCGAGCTTCATCCTCTTGCCCCCTTGCATTCCGGGCGGCATAAGACCGCCCATGCCAGGGGGCATTTCCATGCCCATGCCGCCCGCGGTCTCCACGCTCATCCAATACACAGCGATCGGTGGCTTTATCTGCTGCGTCTGCGCGAGCAAGGGCAGCGGCAGGGCCGCTGCCAGGGACACGGCAAGAAGGCGCGATTTCATCGGGGGAACCTCTCTTATCGTGCGATCTTCGAATTATGCACCTTTAGCGGCTATCATTGCGTCCGCGCATGGTTTTGAGGGCGAAACCAGGTTTTTTTGCCGGACAAGGTCGGATCGGGGGGGCGTGAATGTCACCAAGGTGACGAAATTGCTTAACCGACAATTTATTTTGGATAAATCACGACCGTCTTTGACCTTGATCAAATTGCCGGCCGGGACTAGGCGTTAAATTAACTCACCCTTTTGCTGATTTCCTCCCATCCTTCTGGGCAGAAGGGCTCTTGCGGACACTCGATTTTCTATTTTCGAGTGTCCGTTTTTCTTTCTGAGGCTGGGTTCTGGCCGTCCATGGCCGTCCGGACGGCGGGTTGATTTTCATCAACATTCGCGGCTCAACTTCACGCTATGGTGCAAGCATGGCGCGGTCGCAGGAGAGCTGACCGGTGGGCGCCATGATCAAGCCAGCGCCCGGCCTGATCGGTGAATGGACGGCATGCAACGGGCAAACCCCTGGCGGACGAGCGGAGCCGCGCGCCGACAATGCAAATGGAAGGAGTCGCAATGAGCTACAAGACCATCCTGGTTCACGTTAATTCCGGCAAACGCTGTTCGGTGCGCGTCGACGTCGCAATCGGCCTGGCGCAGCAGCACGATGCCCATCTGGTCGCGCTGCATGCGATCGCGTCGTTTGAACCGCCCGGCTACGTGGTGGCGGAGATGGGACCAGCGATCATCGAAGCCCAAAATGCGGTAGCCGCGAAGGAGCTTGCGCGAAGCGAAGGCGAGTTCAACCAACAGGTGTCGGCTGCGGGCTTCAGCAACGTGGAATGGCGTAGCGCCGTCGATGATCTGGTCGATGCGATGACGTTGCACGCGCGCTATGCCGATCTGGTTGTGATCGGCCAGACGGACGCTTCGGAAAACTCGCGTGTGCCGGCCGATTTCCCCGCGCGGCTGGTGCTCGCTGCCGGACGGCCGGTGCTGATCCTGCCTACTGTCGGCGGTTTTCCCACGATCGGCAAGCGCATCCTCATCGCCTGGAACCCGAGCCGCGAGGCCACGCGCGCAGTCACAGACGCAATCCCGCTGCTGCAGCGCGCCGATAATGTGCATGTCATGGCGGTCAACCCGAAGGCCGGCGAACACGGCACCGTGCCAGGCGCGGATATCGGACTCTATCTCGCGCGCCACGGCGTGCGCGTGGAAGTTAAGACGGATCACGGCGCCGAGATCGACGTGGGCAACGAACTGCTGTCGCGCGCCGCGGATCTCGACGCCGATCTCATCGTGATGGGCGGGTACGGCCACTCGCGGCTGAAGGAATGGGTGCTGGGCGGGGCCACCCGCACCGTTCTGAAATCGATGACGGCGCCGGTGCTGATGTCGCACTGAAATCCGGGTGCGATTGGGCTCGCCGGTCCGGTCGCCGCGGTCCGGCTGAGGTTTGCGACGCCGCCTGACGGCGAGCAAAGAGGAAAATTTTTTCGGCACGAATACGCACCGGCGCCTATCGCGCCCGGCGCATCCTGTGCGAAAATCGCGGCGCCTTGCTGGCCGGCGGTCTGGTACCGCTCACTTGCCTATTTCATGGATAATTCGGGTTTAATTAATTTCTAGAGGCGTCATCATGAACACCAAAAAATATATCTACGCATTCGAAGAGGGCGACGGCAAGAACAAGATCCTGCTGGGCGGCAAGGGCGCCGGCCTGTGCGAGATGACGCAGATCGGCCTGAACGTCCCGCCCGGTTTCACGGTGACAACCGAGGCGTGCCTCGCCTACCTCGAATCGAACCATCTGGCGGACGGCCTGATGGACGAACTCAGGGGCCACATGGCGGCGCTGGAAAAGAAAACCGGCAAGGGCTTCGGCAGCGGCAAGAATCCGCTGCTGATTTCGGTGCGTTCCGGTTCGGCGATGTCGATGCCGGGGATGATGGATACCATACTCAATCTCGGCCTCAACGAAACCTCGTTGCAAGGGCTGATCAAGCAGACCGCGAACCCGCGCTTTGCCTACGATGCCTACCGCCGCTTCATCCAGCTATTCGGCAAAATCGCGCTCGGCATCGACGACGAGCATTTCGACGACAGGATGGCGGCGCTCAAGCGCAAACACGGCGCGCGCCTGGATCTGGACCTGTCCGCCGAGCACCTGAGGGAACTTGCCGGGGAATTTCTAGAAATCGTCAAGCGCCATACCGGCAAGCCGTTTCCGCAGGACCCTTACGAGCAGCTCGAGATCTCGGTGGGCGCGGTGTTTCGTTCCTGGATGGGCAAGCGCGCGGTGGACTATCGCAGGCAGTTCAAGATCACCAAGGACATGGCCAACGGCACCGCGGTCAGCGTCTGCACCATGGTGTTCGGCAACATGGGCAGCGATTCGGGCACCGGGGTGGGCTTCACCCGCAATCCCGGCACCGGCGAGAACGTGATCTACGGCGAATATCTGGTCAATGCCCAGGGCGAGGACGTGGTGGCGGGCATCCGCACGCCCAAGCCGATCGCCGAGATGGAACAGGAAATGCCGGAGATCTACCGCCAGTTGATGGAGTTGCACAACCGGCTGGAGTCGCATTACCACGAGGTGCAGGATTTCGAGTTCACCATCGAGCGCGGCACGCTTTACTGCCTGCAGACGCGCAACGGCAAAATGAATGCGCGCGGCATGGTGCGCAGCTCGGTGGAAATGTTCCAGGAAGGGCTGATTTCCAAGGAGCGCGCACTGCTGCGCATCGAGCCGCCGATGCTGGAGCAACTGCTGGTGCCGCAACTGTCGCCGAATTTCCACGGCAAGTCCCTGGCGCAGGGCCTGCCCGCTTCGCCCGGCGCGGCCTCCGGCAAGATCGTGTTCGACGCCAATACGGCCGAGGCGCGCGGCAACGCCGGCGAAAAGGTGATTCTGGTACGCGAGGAAACCAAGCCGGACGACATCCACGGTTTTTTCCGGGCGCAGGGCATTCTCACCAGCCGCGGCGGCAAGACCTCCCATGCGGCAGTGGTCGCGCGCGGCATGGGCAAACCCTGCGTGTCCGGCTGCGAGCAGATCGTGATCAACGACAAGGCGCGCAGCGCCGTCATCGGCGAGACCACCTTGCATGAGGGCGACGTCATCACCATCGACGGCGGCACCGGGCATGTTTACGCCGGCGAAGTACCGACCGTGGAAGCCGAGTTTTCGGAGGAAATGGGCACGCTGCTGGCCTGGGCGGACCAGGTGGCGCAACTGAAGGTGATGGCCAACGCCGACACACCGGAGGATGCGATCCGCGCGCGGGAATTCGGCGCGGTGGGAATCGGCCTGGTCCGCACCGAGCGCATGTTCAACAGCACCGATCGCCTGCCCATCATGCAGGAAATGATCCTGGCGGAAACAGTGGAGGAGCGCCAGTCCGCGCTCGACCGGCTGATGCCGATCCAGCGCTCGGATTTCAAGGGGATTTTCAAGGCGATGAAAGGGCTGCCGGTGACCATACGCCTGCTCGATCCGCCGATGCACGAGTTCCTTCCGACCGCGGCGCAGCTCGAGCTGGAGATCGCCCACCTGCATTCGGGAATGCTCGGCAGCGACCGGAGCATGGTGGAGATGACGCTGCTGGGAGGCATTCAGGGCGCCGGGGTTCCATCTTCCACGCTCGCCTCGACGGTTCCCGAGGCGCACATCCTCGAACTGCCTTTTCTTTTCCGGGACCGGGACGAAGCGTATTATCTGATTGACAACGTCATCGCGCCGATCCTGCGCAAGAAACTCGCGGCAAAGGGATTTGTGACCTCCGCTTTCATGGAAAACGGGTTCATGGAATTTGTGATGCGCTATCCCGTGCGTAAACCGGAGGACCTGGCGAAGTGCAAGATAGGTTCCTGGGAAATTCCGGTGCACGTCGCATTCTTGAAAGCGGTGGGCGGGAACCCAATTCCCATTCCGCCGACGGAAGTGTTCAACGCCTACGCGCGCGGCATGGTGGACAGCGGCGCGAACTCCATCAGCGCGCTCATCGCGTGGGACAAACTCTTCGGCGGCAGCCTGCGCCGCGACCAGATTTACATCACGCCAATCCGTTTTTCCTATCAGGCCGGCGTGCTCGTGCTCAACAAGAGCGCCTGGGACAAACTGCCCGCCGACCTGCGCCCAGCCCTGCAAGGCGCCATGGACCGCCTGACCCGGCAGATCCGAAACAATCTCCGCGACGCGCTGCCGGACAACATCGCGCAACTCCGCAAACTCGGCTACCACTTCGTATCCATCACGGATGAGGAAAAGAAATCTTTCGAGAAAAGCGCGAAAAAGGTCTACAGGGAATTCGAGCCGATTGTCGGCAGGGATTTTCTTCGGAAAGTGCTGGCCGCGAGGGCGCGCTATCGGCGGGAGCATCCTTCCGGCGGGCAGTGAGCCGTCCGGGTGACACCATGAACAACCACGAGGATAATCTCTCCGCGCTGGACCGATTGGGCGCCGCCGTCGGCGGAAAACGCACCGCCATCCTGATGCATAACAATCCGGACCCGGACAGTTTTGCGGCGGCGACAGCGCTGCGGCATCTGTTGCGCGTCCGGTTCCATGTGCATTCCACAATTTTCTACGCGGGAATCGTCGGCCGCGCGCAGAACCGCGCGATGGTGGAACTCCTGCGCATCCCCCTGCATTCCGCGCGCCACCTCGACCTGAAACGCTATCCGTCCGTCGTTCTTGTTGACACGCAGCCCGCGGCGGGCAACAACGCGCTGCCCGCGAAGGTGACGCCGCGCGCCATAATTGACCACCACCGCCCCATCCGCAAAGCCACCCGCCGCGCGGCCTTCGTGGATGTGCGGCCCCACTACGGCGCCGTGGCCACGATCCTCACCGAGTACCTGCTCGCCGCCCGCATCCCCATTCCCGCGAATATCGCAACCGCGTTGTTCTACGGCATCAAAACGGACACTTACGACCTCGGGCGTGAAGCGTCGGACGCCGATGTGGCGGCCTACAAGAACCTCGTCGAGCGCGTGGATAAAATCCGGCTTAGCCGCATTGAACATCCGTTGCGCCAGCGCGCCTATTTCCAGCAGATACACACCGCGCTGGAAAATGCGGTGTCGGCGGACGACGTCCTTTTCACGCACGTGACGCAGATGCCGTATCCGGACATTGTCGCCGAGATCGCCGACTGGCTGTTCACCCTGCGAAATGTCAGCGCCGTGCTGGTGGCGGGGCAGACGAAAGACGGCAGAATGCTGCTTTCGCTTCGGCTGCGCCGGCGCCGGCTGGACGCCAGCCGCGTGATCCGCGGCATCGTGGGGCATCAGGGCGCCGCCGGCGGCCATGGGATGATCGCCGGAGGGGAAATTCATCTGCCGGATGATTCCCCGAAATCTTTCGCGCGGGAACTGGCCCGCGTCAGAGAACGGTATCGGACCCTTTTCGTGAAAAGCAAAAGGGGGGCACCGCGCCGCTTTGCCCCCCTCTGTGAACATCACCGTCCGAAATCATTCGTGTCCAAAATAGGTTTGTTCCACTCATCATAACGTCGAACCCACGAAAAAAGTGTGCCACCCCCAAACGGAGTTTGGGGGTGATTCCGCTGAAGCAGGAAACTGCGTTTTCCCTGCGTGGAATTGAAGGGACCGCGTTCATTCCACGGAACATCTCTCTATTTCGTAATGTTTTGAAGCACCCCCAAACGGAGTTTGGGGGTGGCACCCTCACCAGCAAACCTAGTCCCCGTTAATCGAGAATCCAAGGGCAAGTCGCCACGGGAATCACCTTTCATCCGGGTAAATATCCCATATCTTGGACAGTAATGATATATCATCAATAAAAGACGCTTGTTCAACAACGCGTCACCTCATCATTTGGAACCGGATGATGTCCCGACGTGTCTTCGAGCGCGTTTTTTCAAGTGTCCGTATTTTTTTGCCAGTTCCCGCAAAAATCCTTCCGGGTTTTCCTGGAATTTCTTCGCCAGGATTTCACGGGTTTCTCTTTGTACCTTTACGGCGTCAATATTCCTGCTCATAAACGACCTCCCGCGGACTTCGTATCTCCAGCATGTGGTACCCATTCTTCAAATTCACCGCGTTAAAACCTCGAATTCTCTGGATGTTCACTATATGTTGAAAATTCCAGCTGACCAGCAGGTCCACCTGTTCCACAGTCGCGATGGCAATGTGCTGCGCATCAATGATATGTTTTAATGGGATGATATCTTCTAACAAATATTCCCGTGACAGGTTTATCGCTTCCTCATTCAGAAAGACATTCTCAATCGCGTCCGTTGGTATGGATGAAAGTATTTTTTGCACATTGCCCGGCGCAAGGTCAATTTCGCTTCTTGTCAAATCAGAAATTACCGCCCTCACAGAGCCGGCTTCCAACCGATCAATGAGCGCCTTCGACCATCTGGCGAATTCCTCGTCAAGGCAACCACCAATTACGGAAGTGTCAATATATACTCTCGGCTTTATCAGCATATTATCATTGTAGACGATATGGAGATTTTCTTCCAGATATTACGCTTCAGGGAATCCCCGGCTATAACACGCTCGCAGGTTCTTCTCCCGTTGTTCCGCTCGCGTTGTTTGAGAGACGGTGGAGTTTTTTGGAGATAGATGTGCGTGACAACAATACTCGCGACACCGCCGGTGACAAGCGCCAATGCAGACACCCACGCTATGTGGCCAATCAGATAAAGGATTGTCATTTCATAGAGACCCTCGATACCCGAAAAGACAATGAAGATCATGAGTGTGGATAAAGCGGCGGCAATCCCGCTCAATATCCCTCCAAGGAGTGAATCGGCAAGAAATGTCACTGTCCGATTCTTTCGTCCGAATCTCACGCCGTGAATTGAGCCGAATATGAGAC
>JACRAS010000099.1 GCA_016234705.1 Betaproteobacteria bacterium
CGCTTGACTCACGGTGGGGCCCGGCACGTTGGGAATTCCAATCATCCCAGTCACCCACGGTAGACCGAAAAAACTGCTCGGTTGAGGAATCGTGATACCGAGAATTCCGAGGTCGATCGCGTCCATGGGGAACTTCTTGGCCGCTAGCGTATCGCGCGCGACGTTGGCTGCGAGCTTCATGCTGTGAAGATGAGCTAACGAGCCCTGCCACTTTGCGAAGGGCGTGGACCAATACGTGCCGTAAGGAACATAGGCTTTGTTCATCGGCTTACCTTTCAGCTAGCGGGTCTGTTCGGCCTGCCACTGGCCGAAGGAAGAGCCGGCCTTAGCCAGCTTTTCCAATAATGGGGCGGGTTGCCAGTATTGCGAATCGAGCGAGCGCTGGAACTCGAGAATGCGGTCGTAAATCTTTTTGGGGCCGACGGAATCCGCATAGAACATGGGTCCGCCGCGGTAGCGCGGAAATCCGTAGCCCGAAGTATAGACGACATCGATGTCGCTGGCGCGAAAGGCGATGCCTTCCTCCAACACTCGCGCGCCTTCATTGATCATGGCGTAGAGACAGCGTTCGCGAATTTCCTCGGCACTCGGCTTGCGTTGGGGCACGCCGAGACGACGGCCTTCGGCATGAAGCAACGTGATAACTTCCTGATCGACGACGCGTTTGCCGCCCTCGTATCGGTAGTAGCCGCGCCCGACTTTCTGCCCGAGCCAGCCGCGTTCGGTCAGCATTGCCGACGGCCGATAGAAGGTGGGGTCGTTGTGAAAGGCGTTGCCAAGCGCCACGCGGGTGAGGTGGCCGATGTCGACTCCGGCCATGTCGAAGACGGCGAGGATGCCCATCGCCATTCCGAAATCTTCCAGTGCCGAATCCACCTCTTCCGGCGTCGCGCCCTCCAGGACGCAATGCTCGGCCTCTCGCGCATAGGGATCCATCATGCGGTTGCCGATGAATCCGTAACAAACATGCGCCACGACCCCGACCTTGCGCACTTTTTTTGCGATCTCCAGCGCAGTCACCAACACATCGTCGGCTGTCTTTTTTGCCTGTACGATTTCAAGGAGCCGCATGACATTCGCCGGGCTGAAGAAATGAAGGCCGATCACGTCCTGTGGCCGCTTCGTGACCGCGGCAATCGCGTCGATGTCGAGCGTCGAGGTATTGGTGCCGAGAATCGCGCCAGGCTTGGCGATTTGGTCAAGTTTGACAAAGATTTTCTTTTTCAAGTCCATATTCTCGAACACCGCCTCGATGATGAGATCGGCCGTTGAAACCGCGGTATAATCAAGCGCGAGCGTGATCAACTTCATGCGCGCTTCCATCTGATCGGCAGTAAGACTGCCGCGGGAAACGGATCGCTCGTAGTTTTTGCGGATCGTGGCGCGGGCGCGGTCGAGCGCCTCTTGCTTGGTGTCAACCATCGTCACGGGCAAGCCGGCGTTGGCGAATGCCATGGCGATGCCACCGCCCATGGTGCCGGCGCCGATGATGCCAATACGGTCGATCGGCCGCGGCGTCACGCTGGGCGGAAGACTGGGAATTTTGCGCACCTCGCGCTCGGCGAAAAACAAATGTCGCAACGCGCGCGATTCGGTCGCCTGTTGCAGGCTGGCGCTCACAGCCTTTTCGACTTCCAATCCTTCGTCGAACGGCTTTTCAGCCGCGGCTTGCAATGCTTCGAGCAGCTTGATCGGGGACAGGCGGTTGCGCATGGTTTTGGCCACCTGTGCGCGCTTAGACCTCAGCGTTTCCGCGACTTTCTCTGCGCCAATGACCGGCCGCTCGCGCGTCTTGCGCGGTCCATTGCCGGCGGCGACAAGCTTCTTGGCAAAGGCCATGGCGGCTTCGGTGACGTCGCCCTGGGCCACCTCATCGACCAGGCCGAGTTCCTTGGCCTGGATTGCGGGCAATGGCCGGCCGGAGAGCATCATCTCCGCCGCCGCCTCGAACGGAATCACGCGCGGCATCCGCTGCGTGCCACCCGCGCCAGGAATGATACCGAGGGAAAGCTCGGGCAACCCTAAAGAGGCCCTCTCGGCGGCAACGCGATAATGGCAGGCGAGCGCGACTTCCGTGCCAGCCCCGAGCGCGGTGCCGTGAACCGCAGCGATCACGGGCACTGGGGAGTCTTCAATAAGACGGAAAACCTCGTGATAGCCGGGCTCGTCAATCCCCGTGTCGAATTCCTTGATGTCCGCACCGGCGATAAAGGTCCGGCCGGCGCAGGCGAGCACGATCGCCTTAATGTCAGGGTTTGCCCGCAATTCGCTAAATGCCCGCTTCAGGCCTGCGCGGACGCTTTGGTCCATGGCGTTGACCGGCGGCTTGTCGACGCGCACCACCGCGATGTCATCGCTCAAACCCGTGCTGACGACCTCGCCCATTCGATGGCTCCCTTAAGATCCCAATGAAGTCTATGTAGCGCCGAGGCTTCGATTCAACCTCGCCGACTGCTGGCAAATCGTGCCGACCGCCTTGAAGACATCCATTCGCTTTTGATGTCTTTGGCAGACCGCGAGATAATGTTGTCATTGACAACAATCAGCGTCAAGCTAGTTATGGTAAGGAAACGCACCGGAAGCGAACCAGGCGAGTGTCCATGAGGCGTCGGCGACCAGGTGCGAGCGCGACAAAGGCAAGCGGCCGCAAGGCGGCAGCGCCGGCGCGGGCGGAAAAGCTTGGCTTAGGCCAGCTCAATCGTCATCTCGGGTATTTCCTGCGCCGCCTGCAGATCTGGGTATTCCAGGACTTCATCCAGATGCTGGGCACCATGAAGGTGCGTCCGGCGCAATATTCCGTCCTGCTCGTCATCGAAGCCAATCCGGGCCGCTCGCAGGCGGCGATCGGCCAGATGCTCGGCATCGAACGGGCGCGTCTCTCCCGCCTGCTGCACGAGCTGGAACGGCGCAAATGGATCGCCCGGCTCGCCTCCGGCAGCGATGCGCGCTCGCATTGCCTGCACCTGACCGCGGATGGCGAAAAGGCGCTGGCCAAAATCAAAAGCCTGGCCGAGCAGCACGAAGCTCGGCTTATCGATCATCTCGGAGCCAAGCGGCATACGCAACTGATGGATTCGCTGCGGGATTTCGGCTGACCGAAGGCGGTCAGGTCACTTCATACACTTCCAGCCGCACCGCGTTGGCCTCGCGCTGCCCGCGCGCCAGCGCCAGAACGCGGTTGAGCCAGTCGACCGCCGGGTCGGCGGTCTCAAACCGCATCACGGTACGGAAATAATAATGCGCGGGATCGACAGACTCGCCGCGCGCCAGCCGCTCCATGACCGCGGGCGGGCCATGCCGTAGTCCCTCGCTCGACACAAGGATATGCGCGCCGGCCTCGGACTCGATGATATAGCGCGCCTGGATGTCGGCGGCGCCGTCGCTGCGCACGACCTGCCAATCGGCGCCGCCTGGCAGGATGCGCCCCTGCAGTTTCGGCCCGCGCACGCTGCCGCCGAGAATGCCGATCACGCGGCGCTCGCCCTGCGGGGTGCGGCCGAAATGCAGCATGGGCGCGAGTTCGGCGTGGATGGTGAAAATCGGCGCGGCGGAAATCATGGCGAGATCCTGCGTGAAGCATGGAGTGTGCCCATTTGACCCTGCCGGGGACCGGCCGTAAATACGGGGCCGCAACCCGGAAGCAATCTCGCATGGCGCGTATCTCGTCCCTGTCCGAAGCCATCAAGGATGCCGTTCGCGACGGCGACACGGTGGCGCTGGAAGGTTTTACTCACCTGATTCCGCACGCCGCGGCGCATGAGATCATCCGTCAGGGCCGCAAACGGCTCACGCTGATCCGCATGACGCCGGACCTGATCTATGACCAGCTCATCGGCATGGGCTGCGTAGACCGGCTGGTCTTTTCATGGGGCGGTAATCCCGGCGTCGGCTCGCTGCATCGCCTGAGAGACGCCGTCGAGAACGGCTGGCCGCAGAAGCTGGATTTGGAAGAGCATTCGCACGCAGCCATGGCCAATGCCTATGAGGCGGGCTCTGCCGGGCTGCCC
>JACRAS010000103.1 GCA_016234705.1 Betaproteobacteria bacterium
AAAATCGGGCTTGAGCGCGAACGCCTGGCAACAGCTCAAGGCGGCCTCATCCAGCTTGCGTTGTCCCTGGAGTGCGACCCCCAGGTTGTTGTACGCCTCGGCGTACTCGGGCTTGAGCGCAAGCGCCGTGCGGTAGCTGGCCACAGCTTCATCCAGCTTGCCTTGAGCGTTGAGCGTGACCCCCAGGTTGTTGTGCGCCTCGGCGTACTCGGGCTTGAGCGCGAGCGCCTGACGATAACTTGATACCGCCTCGTCCAGCTTGCCCTGATCATTGAGCGCAATCCCCAGGTTGTTGTGCGCCTCGGCATAATCGGGCCTGAGCGCAAGTGCCTGGCGACAGCTCGAGGCGGCCTCGTCCAGCTTGCCTTGCCCCCTTAGCGTATTCCCCATATTGCTGTACGCCTTGGCATAATCGGGCTTGAGCCTGAGCGCTCTGCGGTAGCAGGCCACAGCCTCATCCAGCTTGCCCTGGTCGTTGAGCGCGATTCCCAGGTTGTTGTGCGCCTCGGCATAATCCGGCATAAACACGAGCGCCTTGTTGATAAGTTCAACTGCAATCTCATGCTTTCCGACCTGATGCGCAATCAATCCCAACAAGTGCAGTGCGTCCGGATGGTTGGGGGTCACTTGAAGTATTTGCCGATAAATGGCTTCCGCCTGGGGCAGTCGCCCGGCCTGCTGGTGCCCGACGGCCGTCTGCAAGGCATTGGCGATTTCTCCAGTTGCCGGAGCAGGGCTTGCGCTCTGTCCACCACCTGGCTGCAGGCAGCACTGTTCGTACTTTTTTCCGCTGCCGCAGGGGCACGGGTCGTTGCGACTGGTTTTCTTAATTGTCATTGCGCATTTCTGGGACAGCGGTTGAGACGGCTCGGCGCCCATTGAGCGTGTCCTGGGGCACGGACCCGATCAGCCTTCGTCCTTGCCGCAATCAGCGCTTCGAGCTCGATGGCCACCAGCGAACGGGTGCAATTCGTGTCAAGTGCTGCCCGACTCATTCTAAACACAATATGCGGATGCGATGAATGTTGCCCATTCCTATGAATGTGACCGGGTGCACCATCGAACATGATCGATGCAAAAGCGCGGATGCGCAGTATTCAAATTCTACCCTAAGCCGGACAAGCCGGAACCAAACGAAGTATCTCCGGCAGTGGAAAAGCCTTTATCCCACGAACAAGGGGGCGCGCGCCTCCCCTTGTAAATCCCCCCCGCGAATACGCTGTCTCCGTTTATCGAAGTCTTCGCCATTTTTGTCAACTCCTGACTTATAAGAGACTAAACCACCATAGGAGCTTCCCGACGTTTCAGCGCTAGTAGCGCCTTCGTACAGTGCCTTCGTACAGATCGACCACCTTCAGCACCTCGTCCAACGGGGCGCGCCGCGCCGAAACTTGCTCCGGTTGCCGGTCCGGCAATCCCTGAAGCCCGTCTTTCCCGCAGGGCTCGAACTCGATATAGCGCCGAAACGAGCGCTTGCACCCCCTTCGGGGCGCTATGCCAGCCGGACAGATCACGGACTGTGTGAAATACTCACGAACCGTGTGAAATACAGGTATTGACAGCATTGCAGGCATTGCTATACTACCGCTGTCTTTCGAAAGGCCTCTGCGGCAACGTAGAGATTTAAAACTTATCTAAGGAATAATGAGATGACAAAGCGAAATTTGGTTTTGAGGACTGCAGTGGCAATGGCATTTGGTCTGGGAGCTGCCAGTGCCCAAGCAGTTTCGGTCACCGCAGGCACCGCTGTTCAGATTTACGCAAGTGAGTTGTTCCAAGGCACGACCCCGAATGCCGTAGTGCTTACGCTGCCAGTGTTGAACATCATAGCGGGCACGCCTCTGCCCGCAGGTAACTATGTTGTTTACCTCAGGCTATCTGGCGGGGCTTTCACGTCACCTCCAAACCTGACATCAGCTGTTGCAGGTACTGTTATGAGCTCGCTAGGCACTCCGACTACGGCAACTTCGACGGCTACTTATTCGACTGCCGTAGGTTCCTCGACGGCTGACATTGCTGCCATGAGCATGACTATTTTTGCAGGTCAGCAAATCACTGCGGGTACGATTATCGGCACAGTTAGTGGCGCGTCAATATCCAACGCCGGCACGTCTTTGGGGGCAGCGACATCGACACCGGTAACTGTGACTTCAACAATCACAAACGCCTCTACTGCGCAAGCAGCCGCTTCGTCTGTTACTTATACCATTTCATCTGCTAATACCGTTGATGCAACCTCTACTGCAACGAGTGTGGCAACATCGGGGGTTGGTATAACTTCGACAACGGCGGCCGGCACCAATACCGGCCAGATCGACTTGGCAGCCGCCTCGGGATCGGCCACCAAGTTCAATGCTGCTTCCAACACCACGACCACGATACAACTCGGCACGGTGAGATTTACCAATGGCAGTGCCCTGCAGGCTTCGGGTGCGGCGTATGCCATAGCCGGCGGCGATCGCATTAACGCAACTGTAACTGCTGCTGCGGGGTTCTTTGCTCCTTTGGGCACTACCGGAGTGCTTTACTTGGTGAGTGGCGGACTTACCTGCTCGACGGCTAGTGGTGCCGGCATTTCCGTTTCCACGGCATTTACCACGGCCGCCTTGGCTGCAGCCGCAACCAGTCTCACAGTTACCGGTGGCACTGTTCCTGTTTCGGCTACCACCTATCATCTTTGCATGACTGTGAACGGCACAACGGCCATAGTTCCAGGCACGTCCAGCGCCGTTTATACACTGGTCAAGGCTGCAGGTACCGCAACGGATGCCAATGACGTGACTGCGTCGCAGGCATTGTATCCACTGGCATACAACGCTCAGGTGATCGACGTGAACAACTTCCTGCCGGCCGCTGTCACGGGCTGGTCACAGTTCTACCGTATTACCAACACGGGTTCCGTGGCTGCGGCCGTGAGTGCGGCATTTATTAACGAGTCCACGGGTGTTGTCGGTACTTCGGGTACTGTTATCACGTCTTTGGCGGCTGGAGCGTCTTCGACGGTGACTGGAGCCGCTATTGAGGCTGTGATTGGTACGCAGACGAGTACGGCACGTCCGCGTATTCGCTTCACTGCTGCGACCAACGGGATGAGAGTGACGAACATATTGTTCACGCCGAACGGTTCGTTCACCAACAACTCCGCGGAACAGTGAAACCAGTCGTCTGCTGAAGCGGTAGTTTGTTGTAAAGAAAAAAGCGGCTTCGGCCGCTTTTTTCTTGCCCGGAATGTATGAACGGAAATGCAGTCGGCCTGATTTTACCCGCGAACGGTGGAGACCCCGACGAGGCGCGATTGCTTACTTAAAAGGCTTGCGCCCTCTATTATCGCGTTATATATTTATATAACTTAAATAGCGGGGGGTGGAAATGGCAACGGTAACGCTGCGCACGCTCGGCGGTTCGGTGGTGATGGCCGTACCCAGACAGATTCTCAGCATGATGCATCTGGGCGCAGGGAGTCGGGTGGATGTGAATATGGCGAACGGCAAGCTGGTGGTCAAACCCAAGGCAAAGCCCCATTACACGCTGGCCGAGCTGCTGGCGTTGTGTAACCAGGAAAACATGGCGCTGACCGGCGAGGATCGCGAGTGGCTTGCCCTCAACTCGGTCGGAAAGGAAGCGCGGTGAAGCGCGATGTGCCGGATCGCGGCGATATACTGCGCCTTGATCTTGATCCGGCGCCGGGTAAAGAGCAGCAGGGACAGTGTTATGTGCTCGTCCTCACCCTATCCGCGTTTAACCGCTTCGGACTGGCATTGGTTGCGCCGATTACCCAGGGTGACCAGTTTGCCCGTGGGAACGGTTTTGCCGTCTCGATGATGGCGACGGGGTCGAAAATCCAGGGCGTTGTGCTGTGCAATCAAGTGCGGATGCTGGATTTCAAACAAGCTAGCGCGAAAGTCGTGGAAGGTGCGCAGGAAATTATTATCGATGACGTATTGGCGCGAGTCAGGGCGCTCGTGGACTAATTCTGATTAAAAATAAAAGGATACATCCCCTCGTTCTCACCGTACATTGGCCCGTCGCGAAATTCATTCTGCAACAGGGTCCAAGCTAAAGGGTTCAGAGTCAACGATGACAAACGCATTGGTGCTGCAGTGCAGCATCGAGATGATCGGTGAGTTGCTGGTGGCCCAGGGGCTGGTGGCGTCCGCCGAAGTGGAGCGCGCGCTGGCCTTTCAGCGCCAGTACGGTGGCCGGCTGGGGGCGGTGCTGGTGCGCATGGGGGCGTTATCGGAAGATGCGCTGCTGCCGGTTCTCGCGCGCCAGCTCGATATGCCGCTGCTCGGCGCGGAGGAGCTGGCAGCTCACGCCCAGCCGATGCGCGACACGGTGGCCGGCGCGGGATTGGCGCGCGATTGGTTGCTGGCGCAGGAACTGGCGCTGTGGGAGGCGGCTGATGGGGTGCTGCACTGCGTCGCGCGCAATCCGCTGGACAGCGGTCTGCGCGAAGCGGTGGCGGCGGCGTTCCCTGGGCATTCCCGCGTATGGCACTTGGCGCGCAGCCAGGATCTGGAGGCAATGCTGCGCTTGTTGCAGGCGGAGGATGCGGCAGGCGGCACGGATGACATCGCGCATTTGCGCGAGCTGGCGGAAGAGGCGCCGGTGGTGGAACTGCTCAACGGGATCTTGTCCGGCGCGGCGGATGAGGCGGCTTCGGATATCCACCTGGAGCCGGGGGAGCAGCGTTTTGTGGTGCGCTACCGCATTGACGGGGTGTTGCAGGCGCATCTGGAGTTGCCGCGCGAGCGCATGGACGCGCTGGTGTCGCGCGTCAAGCTCATCTCCGGGCTGGACATTGCGGAGCGGCGCCTGCCGCAGGATGGCCGTATTTCGGTGCGCGTGAGCGGGGCGGATCTGGATGTGCGGGTGTCGGTGATCCCCTGCGCCCTGGGCGAATCGGTGGTGATGCGTTTGTTGCCGAAGGAGCGCAAGCAATTGCAGTTGGCGCACCTGGGGATGGAGGCGGATCATCTGGCGCAGTTTGCGCGCACTGCGGCGCAGCCGCACGGCATTATCCTGATTACCGGACCGACCGGCTCGGGCAAGAGCACCACGCTCTACGCGGCGCTCGATGGGCTGAATGACCGTTCACGCAAGATCGTGACGGTGGAAGATCCGGTCGAATTCCAGATGCGCGGTGTGGTGCAGATTCAGACCCACACCGAGATCGGTTATGATTTTGCGCGCGCCTTGCGGGCGATTTTGCGCCACGACCCGGACATCATCATGATCGGTGAAATGCGCGATGGGGAGACCGCGGAGATTGCGGTGCAATCGGCGCTGACCGGCCATTTGGTGCTTTCCACCCTGCACACCAACGATGCGGCGAGCGCCTTCAACCGCTTGCTGGATATGGGGCTGGAGCCGTTTTTGGTGGCGTCTTCGGTCAGGGCGGTGGGCGCGCAGCGGCTGGTGCGCAAGCTGTGCGCGTGCGCCACACCGGTTCCGTTGGATGCGCCGCTGGAGCATCTGGCGCAGGAACTGCACGAACGCTGTGCGCGGTTGCTGGCCGAACCGGCCCGGTGGCGAGCCGCAGCCGGATGCTCTGAGTGCCGCGGCACCGGTTACCGCGGGCGCTTGGGGATTTACGAATTTATCAACGTGAATGAGGCGTTGCAGCAGGCCATTATGCGACGGGCTTCGGCGGCGGAAGTGGCGCAACTGGCGCGCGCCGATGGCAGCCGCAGCCTGCGCGAGGACGGGCTGGTGAAGGCGTGGCGCGGGTTGACCAGCGTGGACGAGGTGCTGCGTGTGACCGGCCTGGATAACGAGGGCGGGGAGTAGTGGATTTTCGTTATCAGGCGGTGAACGCGGAAGGTCAGGCGGCCGATGGGCGCCTGTCGGCTGGGGGGCGGACCGAGGCTCTGCGATTGTTGCAGCAGCAAGGGTTGACGGCAACCGTCCTCGAGTCGGCCGGCGCGCAAGGCGCGCCGGCGATCAAGGTACGAGAAAAGGCTTCGGCACAGGATAAGCGGCTGGTAATGCGCGAGTTGGCGACCCTGCTGAAGGCGGGCGTGCCCTTGGGCGAGGCGGTGGAGTCGCTGGCCGATGCCCACGCAGCGAGCCGGATAGGCGAGGCGTTTGTGCGGGTGCATGCGGCACTGCGCGCAGGGGAGCGTTTCTCCGGTGCGCTGTCGGGCGCGGGCCTGGTGTTGCCGGACTATGTGGTGCAGATGGCGTCTGCCGCGGAAATGACGGGCAAATTGGCCGATGCGCTGGCGGATGCGGCGACGCAGATGGAATACGAGGAGCGGGTGCGGGAGGAGATGCGCAATGCGCTGATTTATCCGAGCGTATTGGTATGTTCCGGCATCGGCGCAACCCTGCTGATATTTGTGGTGGTGGTGCCGAAGTTCGCTAATTTGCTGAAAAACAGCCGTGCCGACATTCCGTTGCTTTCGGCGTGGGTATTGCAGGCCGGCATGTTCGTGAAGGAATATTTGTTGTGGCTGGGCTTGGGGACGGCGGGTTTGATTTTTGCGGGGATTGCAGCATTTTCCAACCCGCAGGTGCGCATGCGCGCCTGGGAACGGCTGGCGCACCTGCCGCTGGTGGGGCGTTGGCTGGTGGAGATAGAGACGGGAAAGTGGGCCGCCTTGCTGGGCATATTGCTGGAGAACCGGGTGCCTATCGTGCGGGCGATGGAGTTGGCACAAGAAGCTGTGCGGCTGGTTTACATGCGGGTGAAGCTGCAGGGGGCATTGCGCGACATCCGGGCGGGCAAGCGGCTGGCCGACGCGCTGGCAGCGACCGGGATCCTTGTCCCGACCGGCATCAATCTAATCCGGGTGGGGGAGCGTTCGGGCGCGCTGGCACCCATGTTGCGCACGCTGGCGACGTTGTATGAGAGCGCGGCGCGCGAACGGCTGAAACGTTTTTTGATTTTGCTGGAGCCGGCGGCCATTTTGCTGATCGGGGCGGTGATTGGGACGGTCATGATTGCGATCATGATGGCGATTACCGGTTTGAGTACTTCTCCGCACTAGCGCCTGGGTTAAAATCCACTTGCTTGGCAGTGGTTTCTGAATTCTTATTCTGGATAATTGCGAATGCAAGAACATCAATCCCGTAAGTTCGCCGGTTTTACCTTGATCGAGATGCTGGTGGTGCTGGTGATCATCGGCTTGCTGGCAGGTCTGGTGGGGCCTAAATTATTCGGCAAGGTGGATTCTTCCAAAGTGCAGACTGCGCAAACGCAGGTCAAGATGCTGAAGGGGGCGCTGGAGTCCATGCGCCTGGACATCGGCCGCTTTCCCACGCCGGCCGAAGGTTTGGCGCTGCTGAATACTGCGCCGCAGGATCCCAGCCTGCGCAGTCGCTGGCGTGGTCCCTATCTGGAAGATGCGCTACCACCCGATCCGTGGGGCAACGCTTACCAGTACGGCGTGCCCGGGGCAAATGGCCAGCCGTTCGCGTTGTATTCGTTCGGCGCGGACGACAAGCGCGGCGGAGAAGGGCTGGACGCGGATGTGGGCTATCTACCGGTACAGTAATGTAGTGTGGCGTCAACCAGTGCGGGCAAAGGGCTTTACCTTGATCGAGCTGTTGGTGGTGTTGTTCTTGGTCGGTTTGCTGACGTCGGTGGTGCTGCCCGGCATGGAGAGGATGGCGCGCAGCTCGCAACATAAGACCGAGCGAGATGCCATCATTGGCAGGTTGGAGGAGCTGGGCTACGAGGCTTTTTTAACCGGCAGGGCTATCGCCTTGACCAGCAGCCCGATAGGCGTTTCCGCCGTCAACGCGAATTATCCAATCAAGTTACCGGAAGGCTGGCGTCTAAGCGTAGCCAAACCGGTGGTTTATGCTTTCAACGGGATTTGCGGCGGGGGCGAAGTGGTTTTGCTTGCACCGGATCAAACACAGGAAAACCTGGTGCTCAAACCGCCGCTGTGCAAAGTAGAAGATCGGGTGGCGAATTAGATGCGCAGCCGGCAGCAATATCACGCCTGCCGCGCACGTAACAAAGCGGGGTGTAGGGCAATTTTCCATGCGCCGACGCGAGCGCCACGAGTAAATGGTCAGCGCGGATTTACGCTGCTAGAGGCAGTGGTGGCGATGGTGTTGATCAGCGGTGCCGGCTTGGCGCTGTTCGCGTGGATAAACACCGAGCTTAGTGCGCTGTCGCGATTGCAGCAAACGAATGCGCGCGTCGAGGCGATGGTCAATGTGGTCGAGTATATGCATACGGTGAATCCGATGTTGTCGCCCGAAGGTGGGGTTTCCTTCGCAGCGTACAGGCTTACCTGGAAGGCGAAGGCGGTCACCGCAGTGCAGGACGGGGTGAGTTACCCGCGCGGCATGAGTTTGTACCAGCTCGCACTTTATGATAACTACGTTGCGGTACAGCAAGCGGACGGTACCCGCTGGTTCGATTTAACTTTGCGCCAAGTGGGTTATAAGCGGGTGCGTGATAACAAGCTGTTTTAGTTACCGTAACACTGATAGGGAAATTCGATGGTTAGCAAATCACACTTGAAAGTGGCGTTATGCCTGTTTGCATCGGCAGCACAGGCCGGCATGCAGGAAGGCTACAAGGCTTACCAGGAAGGAGACTATCCGCTTGCGTTTAAAGAATTCAGGCAGATGGCGTGGGAGGGGGACAAAGACGTCCAGTTTTTCTTGGGGCTGATGTACGCTATTGGGCAAGGCGTTGCCAAAGACGAGAAAGAGGGTGCCATTTGGTATGAAAAGTCGGCTAAACAGGGCTACGCGGGTGCGCAGGTCAATCTTGGCCACTTGTACTATAAGGGTGCTGGCGTGCCGCAGGACTACGAAAAGGCCGTCTTTTGGTATAGGGCGGCTGCAGTGCAAGGCTTGGCTCAGGCGCAATATAGCCTGGGGTTGATGTACGACTTTGGTTTAGGGGTGCGAGCGGATTTAAAAGAGGCTGCTAATTGGTATCGCAAAGCAGCCGATCAGGGTTACGCGTCGGCGCAGCACAACCTCGGTGTTTTTTTTCAGCAGGGGAAAGGTTCCAGTCCTGATCTCAAGGAGGCGGCAGTTTGGTTTGAAAAGGCTGCGCAGCAGGGATATTTGCCCTCGCAATTCAACATCGGTTACATGTACGATCAGGGTGATGGCGTTGCTGCCGATCTGATTCTGGCATACAAGTGGATTTTTCTGGCCGCTCGTGCCGGGGACGAAAAATCCAAGACTTGGCAAAGCAGTTTGGAATCCAGGATGACACCGGAACAGATCGAGAAGGCCAAGGCTCTGGCCGCAGAGTGGAAGAAACAGCATTTATAAACCGTGAGTCCGCCATTCGGGCATTTCAGGGTTCCTCAACCTCCGCCTTGATGCAATCGCCACGTACACTGACATCCGATGGGAACTTACCGTTTTTTTCTGGCAATTGCGGTGGCGCTGAGCCACATGGGGGTGACATTCCGGGGGGGGCATAA
This sequence comes from Betaproteobacteria bacterium, assembly GCA_016234705.1. GTDB lineage: Bacteria > Pseudomonadota > Gammaproteobacteria > Burkholderiales > SG8-39 > 2-12-FULL-64-23. The sequence continues at coordinate 9,408 of JACRAS010000103.1, forward strand.
TCCAGGGACTGTAGCTGTCATTTCATTCTTTCTGATCTCCGGTTTTGTGATGACTGGCCTGGTGCGCTCGCATTACTCGGAGTATCGAAAAATACCGATGTACTATCTGGATAGGCTCGCAAGAATATTTCCGCAATACTTGTTTTTTCTTGTGCTCGCTGCGGCGAGCTACTTTCTTTTCAACATTTCCTCGACCTATTTGAGCGACGTGTCTTTCGCGGGCGCGGTGGCCAACGTGTTGGTGGTGCCGCTCGATTTCTATATGTATAGCCCGGCCATCGCGGGCTGCACCTTCAGTCCCCAGGCCTGGTCGCTCGGATTGGAGTTGACGTTTTATTTGTTGTTTCCCGTTATTTTAATTGGCGGACGGCGCGATCTGTGGTTTGTTGCATCGCTGTTGGTATGGTTCTTTGCCGCCTACGGTGTGATCGATACCGACCATTGGGGCTATCGGCTGTTGCCGGGGACCTTGTTTATTTTCTTGCTGGGTTCATACATTTATGATTTCAGGCAGCCCTCGCCGAGACATCCGGCGGTGCTGTTATTCATTTTGATGATGGTCAGCGCAGTTGCGTTCCGCGCGTCGGGGAAACTCGATTTGCCATACAGCTACGAGGTGCTGGCTGGTTTGTTCGTTGGTGTGCCGGCCTTGTTTTTTCTGGCTCGATGCAACAGAAACGGTTGGGATGATTGGCTCGGAAATTTATCGTATGGAATCTTTCTTTGCCATTTTTTGGTGATTTGGATCGCGGATTTGCTTGGCGTAACGCGAGATATGGGAGGCAAGGTGCTGATGATTACGGCAGCAGTCGCGTTGGCTTATTTGGGCTACATTGCGATTGAGCGTCCGGTGGTGCGCTGGAGGCGCGGTCTGCGGCGGGGGAAAGCGCGCGTATAGATCTGGGGCTGGAGTAGGACAGGCAGCCGCTAATCGACCGCCTGCAGTACGCAGTCAGGATTTGACGGGCTGTCCGTTATTTGCAACGCCGACATTTATCCTTGATTACGTGCATTTGTACCAGGGGACAAGCCGATCCGGGCTTGCAACATTCTAATTTTCTATGGATAATGCGTTCCTAAGGGAGCGGCTAGGCGGTTCAAGCTTGCAACTTTCTGATTTTTGTGGATAATGAACGTCCCATTATCTGTTTGAATGTTCCTTCGAACTCGGTTTCTGCTCAGATTAATTCAGGAGAGAAAAATGAAGAAAGCACTGGCTATTTTGATTGCGTCCGTATTTGTTGCGGGCAGTGCATTGGCGCAAGCGCCCGCCGCTGCACCTGTTGCTGGTGCTGCTCCTGCTACGGGTGCAGCGGTCGGTGGGATTACCGCTGGTATGGTTGCCGCCGCCGTGGCTGTAGTAGCAGTAGCCGTTGCCGCGTCCACCACTAGCGACAGCACCCCGGCCGCGACCACAACTACAACCACAACCACAACCACAAAAAAGTAAATCGACTGTTCTTCAAGAAATCCTTGGCCTGTGGCCAAGGATTTTTTTGTTTCCGTGGTGCCCTACACGTTACGTTGCGGGTTTTGTGGTGAGTTCGTAGAGGATTGGGCGGTGCGCGGACAATGCCTCGGGCAGGGGGATTTATCGGTCTCCCGATTGTTCACATAGCAAAATCCCACTTGTTCCTCCTTTTGAAAAGGGGGAGACACATGGCGACCAGGACATTTCCCTCTTTTTCAAAGCGGGAAACCCATAGCGACGAGCGCATGGCTTAAGATAGCGCCATTGAGTTCTGTCCCCATACACGTGAAAATCCGAGTCAGCGCCGCGGTACTTTCGCTGGTCGTTACGCTATCTGCCTGCTCCGCGGGCAGCAATGCGATCCTGCAGACCTTGCCCTACGCCTATGGGCGAAACCCAGGCGTTGATGACGCCAGGCTGAATCCAAATTTCCGTTATCTCCGGGTCACCATCGGCGGCCGCGTTGTTCTGCTTGCGCTGGGCAACCTGGACAGCCATGCTCAGGGCCCGACCGAGGTGTGGTACAGCGCCGAGCGGGAAGTGCTGCGGCTGCAACATGGGCGCCTCGTCGGGGCGATTGGCCTGACAACGGAATGGCGTGACGTCGTGCTACCTGAACTGCCGTCCTGGTCCGCAGCGGCTCGCGCTAATCAGGCAACTCTATGGGCGCGGACTCGAGACGTCATGCCAGGGTACCGGTTCGGGGTGAAAGATGCGCTCTCCCTGCGCGTTGTTGCCGAACCGAAGCGGAGCGCATTGAAGGGGCTGGATCCGCAGCGCCTGACCTGGTTCGAGGAACGCGTCGAATCCGGTCCCGTTGCGGGACTCTCGGCGGTTTTCGGCAATGGCTCACGCGCCGACATTCCGCTGCCGCCGGCACGCTATGCGGTGGATCTTCAGGGGGGGCGGGAAACCGTTGTCTATGGTGAGCAGTGCCTCGCGCCGGAGTTGTGTTTTGCGTGGCAGAGGTGGCCCGTGCAGGCGGGCGGGCAGAAGTAATGAAGGCGGGGTCATTTCAAGCTGCAGTTTCCCCCTCACCCCGGCCCCCTCCCCACAAGCGGGGCGAGGGAGAAAATCCCCTGCCCTTGCCACGGAGAGGGGCGAGAAGGGCGCTTCTGCGTAGGCTTGCAATAGGGCTTGTTGGGCTACTCGTGCTGGCGCCCTCGCTGGCGTACGGGCAGGTTGCTCCGAAGCGGCTGAGCGATTGGCTGCTGGAGCAGCCTGCCAGCCCGGACGCCTATCCGCTGGGGTTGAGTTGGCGCGTACCGGGGGAGGTGGCTAGCCAGGGCCAACTGCGCCTCGACCTTTTGAAAGGTCTCTCCGGCCTCGATCGCGAGGTGAAGGCCGACAGCGAGGCTTTGGGGCGGCTGCGCGACTGGGTGCGCAGGCTTCCAGTCACTGGTCGCGTTCCGGTCGCCGTGCCCGATGCGCGCTGGCTGCAGGCCAATCCGGTGCGTGACCCTATGCTCCAGCCCGGGCACAGCGTGGTGTTGCCCAAGCGTCCGCGCGCGGTTACGGTGGTTACCGCGCGCGGCAAGCGCTGCTCGGTGGTTCATTCCGCTGGTCTCGAGGCGATGGCCTACGTGCAGGCTTGCAGCCCCAGCAGTTCGAAGCGAGCGGATTGGGCTTGGCTGGCGCAGCCGGACGGCAGGGTGCAGCGCTTCGGTGTCGCCGTCTGGAACCGCGAGACGCAGGACGAACCCGCGCCGGGCGCGTGGATCTGGGCGCCGCCTCGAGACAGTGGATTTCCGCAGCGCTTGTCTCATCAGCTCATTGCGTTCCTGGCTACGCAGGGGCCCGCGCCCGATCTCGATGCTGGAATTCCGGTTAGCTCCGCCAAGATAGTCACCAAAGCTGCTGCGAATGCCGCAGAACCCGTTCGAGGTGGTGCATCTGCAGCGTGGAATCCTTCTGGCCTTGCCGAACTTGGCGGAACAGCGGCAGGCCTGCGTGAGCAAGAACGGATTCCTGGCTTGGCAGGAACAACGAGAGATTTGCGTGACCAAAAAGGATTCATCGAGCGCGGCGCGCCGGACTCCGAAACGATAGCTGTTTTGCCCTCGCCTTCACTGGCCGTTTCCTCGCGCTCACGCAGCCTTGAAACCACGGCAAGCGACTGGGGCGGAGTCGGTCTGTTGCAGACGCCGAGTGCACGCATGGAGAAGGCCGGTCATCTCACGGTCAACTTCAGCCGCATCTATCCCTATTTTCACGGCAACATCATGGTGCAAGCCCTGGACTGGCTGGAGGCGGGATTTCGCTACACCAATGTGAGCAACCGGCTCTTCAGCGGAGACCCGAACTTTAGCGGCGATCAAGCCTACAAGGACAAGAGCTTCGACGCCAAATTCCGGCTGTGGTCCGAATCGGCCTACGTGCCGCAAGTCGCGCTCGGCCTGCGCGACTTCGGCGGCACAGGAATCTTCTCCGGTGAGTATCTGGTGGCGAGCAAGCGTACCGGCGCTTTCGATTGGAGTCTCGGCCTGGGTTGGGGCAGTGTCGGTGCGCGGGGCAAGCTGCGCAACCCGCTGTCGCTCATTGGCTCATCGTTCGATACGCGGCGCGGGACTGACAGCTCCGGCAATTTAGCCTTCGGGAGTTATTTCCATGGCCCCACCGCTTTGTTCGGCGGGGTTCAGTACCACACACCCTGGGAGCCGTTGATCCTGAAACTGGAGTACGACGGCAACGATTATCAGCACGAGGGCCTGGGAAACAACTTGCGGCAAAGCTCCGCCTGGAACTTCGGCGCCGTGTACCGGGCCGGGCGCGCGGTGGATATCACCCTCGGCGTCGAGCGCGGCAATACGGCCATGTTGGGTGTCACCTTGCACACCCAGTTGGATGGGCTTTCCATGCCCAAGCCGGGCGACCCGCCGCGGGTGGCCGTGGCCGCCGGCCGACCGCAGCAGGCACCCGACTGGTCGGCGACCAGCCGCGATATTGCGGCGCAGACCGATTGGCACGTACGCAGAATCGAACAGCGCGGGCGCGAACTGCGGGTGACGCTTGACGATGCGGGCGCCGTCTATTGGCGCGAGCGCGCCGATCGGGCGGCTGCGGTGCTTCACCGCGATGCCCCGGCTAACGTGGATCGCTTTGCGCTCGCCTACCGCCAGCGTGGGGTGGATGTGACCGAGCACGTGATCGACCGCGACGCCTGGGTCGCGCAGCAGACTCAGTCCTTGCCGCCAAGCGAGCGGCGTGCAGCGGTGGTCGGACGTGCGGCCGAAAATGGGGTACCCGAAACCGCGCTGTATCAGGATACGAGGCCGATGTTCGAAACGGCCTTGTCGTCCCACTATCAGCAGACGCTCGGCGGCCCCGACGGATTTGTCCTGTTCCAGGCCGGGGTGGCGGAGCAGGTCAAGCTGCGGCTACGCGACGACACCTGGTTGCAGGGCAGCCTGCAACTCGGCCTGATCGACAACTACAATAAGTTCAGCAATCGCGGTTCAAGTGACTTGCCGCGGGTGCGCACCTATCTGCGGGAATACGTGACCACCTCGAAGCTCACCCTGCCTTATCTGCAGGCCACGCACGCCGGCAGGCTCGGCGGGAATCAATACTACAGCGTGTACGGCGGCTACTTGGAGTCGATGTTCGCCGGCGTCGGCGGCGAATGGCTATATCGGCCGTTTGCCAGCCGGCTCGCTTTCGGCGTGGATGCGAATCTGGTGCAGCAGCGCAATTTTTCGCAGGACTTGGGCTTCGGCAATGCCGGTGAACAGACCCGCTATCGCGTGGCCACCGGCCATGCGACGCTATATTGGGATACCGGATGGAATAACGTGCAGGCCAATCTGAGCGCCGGGCGCTATCTGGCGAAAGACGCGGGCGTCACGGTGGCGATGTCGCGCTTGTTCCAGAACGGCGTCACGGTCGGCGCGTTTTTCACCAAGACCAACGTGTCGGCGGAGAAGTTCGGCGAGGGCAGTTTCGACAAGGGCGTGTACCTGAGCGTTCCCTTCGATGCCTTTCTCACCCGGTCCAGCAATAGCTTTGCCAGCGTCCTATGGAAACCCCTCACCCGCGATGGCGGCGCTAAACTCGGTCGCAGCGTCGAGTTGTACGGCCTCACCAGCGCGCGCGACGATCGCACCTTGCGCTTCAAGGCCGCGCCGCCGCCAAATGATGAAACGATCCCCTCCGACCGGCGCGACGCCTGGAGCCCGCCGCCCAAGGGGCCCGAGCCCTACACGCGCGTTACGCCAAAGCCGGTGGCCGGGCAATGGGCGTCCGATGCGCCGGGCTACGAGCAGCGCCTGGTCGAGGCGCTGTACCGGCAGCAGTTCCGCAACATCCGCATCGCTTACGACGCCTCCCATCGATTGACGGTCGCGCTCTCGAACGACAGCATTCACCCCGTCAGCCGCGCAATCGGTCGCGCTGCGCGCACCGCGCTACGCCTTGGCCCTCTGGACATGCGCCAGATCCGCATTACGTTTGCGGAACGCGCCGATCCGCTGGTGACCTATGACTTTCTCGATCTTGCGCGGCTGGAGGGCCACTTCAACGGCAGGATCAACGCGGCCCAGCTCGCCGACTCCGTCGCCATCGACTACCTGAATCCATCAGTGCGGGAACACGATCCGCTTGCCCGCCTGGATGACCTGGATACCAAGGCCGAAGAGACGCGCTTCGCCGATCTGCTGCTGCCCGAGCCGGGCAGCGTCGGTCGGGTGGCGAGCGATCTCTCCGCTGCGGGACGCACCGCTGCCGATTCCAACTGGCTGCGCCTGGGCATGTTCGGCACCAGCCTGGTGCTTGGGAGTAGTGCACTCGACCGGCGTGCCGACCAGTTTGCCAAGGACCATGCCGGGAACCGCGGGTTGAAAAGCATGAACAGCATCGGCAACGCGCTTTCATGGCTGGCGCTTGCCGGTAGCGCGGCGGCGGCCCTGGACGGCAGCGATCCTGCGCGTTCGCGCACCGGCTACGCAGCGCTGGAGGCGGGGGGCACGGCGCTGCTGGCGGTGACGGGGCTGAAATATGCATTCGGGCGCGCCCGTCCGGGGAATGAACTCGGAAACCACGCCTTCAAACCCTTCTCCACGGCGGCCGGCTACGATTCGCTCCCCTCCGGGCATACGATCGTCTCCTGGGCGGTCGCGACCCCCTTCGCGGAGGAATACGACGCGCCCTGGTTATATGGCCTCGCGGCCGTCACCAACCTCGCCCGCGTCGGCAGCCGCCAGCACTGGGTGTCGGACACCGTGGCGGGCAGCGTGCTCGGCTACGCCATAGGCAGGGTTTTCTGGGAATCGTCGCGCGCGCCGAAAAAGGGTGAACCGCGCGTGTTGATCCATCCAGCGGGGATCAATCTGGCCTGGGAGTTGAATTGAGGGCCGTGCTCGCAAGTCCCCCAGGAGGGCTTTCCCCTCGAGGGCGCTCGATACCTTCGCGGCGTAAGCTCGCTTCTGCAAGATCATGGTTGTTGGCTTTTTTTGCCGCGGTGATGCTGTTCCCGCTGGGCGCGAGCGCACAGACCGCTTGCCGCGTGCTCGATTCCGAACTCGCCGGGGTCTACCAGGGTGGATGCAGGGACGGGCTGGCCGAGGGCTACGGCGAGGCGAAGGGGTCGGCTGAATACCGCGGAGATTTTCACGCCGGTCGCAAGCATGGCAAGGGCGTCAAGACCTGGCCTTGGGGCGACCGCTACGAAGGCGAGTTCGTGGAGGACCGCAAGGACGGCGTCGGCAAGTACACCTGGAGCGCGCGAGGCCCATCGGCGGGCGAGAGCTATAGCGGTACCTATCTGAACGATCTGCGCCATGGCCATGGCGTGTACGAGTGGCCCTCGGGCGATCGCTACACCGGCCCCTGGGCGCACGATGCGATCACCGGCATGCCGACGCCGATGATGATCGCGCGCGCGCGGGCGAAAACGGAGGCCCTCGCGGCGGTAGGAAAGCCCGGAGTGAAAGTTTGCCGCGCGCTGCAGGTCGGCATTGCGGTGCGCGACTGGATCCGCGGTGAAGTGACGGCAGTGGACGCGGACCGGGTAGCGGTGCGCATCGACGATCCGGGCCGGCAGCCGCATGTCATCGACAATCTGCCGCTAGTCAGAGGCGTGACCATCTGGTCCGCGGCGGCGGACTGGACGCCGTGTGTGTGAACGGCGCCTCGCCTTTTTTGGGAGCTTGCCCGCCTACGTCGGTACACCGGCTACAACTGCCAATCGATCGTCGGGGGGCGTCCTGCCCCCCGATCGAGCTATTTCTTCGTTGTGGTCGTTGTGGTCGTTGTGGTCGTGGTCGTGGTTCCAGGGGTGCTCGTGCCCTCCGAGGACGCCGCGGCGGCAGCCACGCCGACAATGGCGGCACCGGCTGCGATCATGCCTCCCGTAATTCCACCAGTCGCCGCGCCCGAAGCCGCGCCTGCACCCGCACCCGCCGCACCGACGGCGACCGAGCCCATGCTGCTGAAGGACGCCGCCACTGAGGCGGGCAGGGCGACAGCAGAGATCGCCACAGCGAGCGTCGTGGCCGATGCCACGGTTGCGGTTGCGCCGGCCGCAAAAGCTACCGACCCCGCCGCGTTGGTTACCCCGATCGTTCCCTGCAGCACCGAGAGATAAGCAGGGTTGACCAGCGCGATCATGAAGTCCGTTCCGCGTATGCCGATGGTCGCCTGCGGAGCGAGCAGAGCAATCGCGGTCCGGTTCCTTGACGCGATCAAGCCGCTCACCGAGCGCATTGCGCCCTTGACGATCTGCATCGCGATGCTGTCGCTTTGCGGCTTATCCTTGTCGAAGCTGTATGCGTTGACGCGAAATTCGCTGTTTTCGTTCAGGACTACCGTGTGGCCGTCATCGAATCGGATGACGGTCTGTGCGCCGGGGCCGGTGGTGATGGTCGTTCCAGGGACGACGCGCTGGTCCTTGGCAACGCTTGCGGGCGCGGCCGTGCCCGCCGCAGCTTTCACGTCTCCGGTCACGCTCTGATAAACCCCGTTGGCAAATCCAAAAGGTGCTGCGAGCAGGGACCATAAACCAAAACACAATGCCACCAACAATGACCGGCGCATATTAACCTCCCTTAGACGTACGTCATTAAAACTATGAAACCAATAACCTGCCCTTTGCCTTGCTGATTCCAACCTAGTATCCTCGGCTAGGCCAGCAATACGCATATTGAGAAAAATCATATCTCAGTGGTTTTCGCTCCTTGCAAAGAATTATAACAATAGCCTAAACAAGGGCTAGAGTGCAACCATCGTCTTGGACGCTATAAACAGTCCAATAGAAGTGGGACTCAATCAATCATCGACAATGCTCAAGAACCGCTCCATTCGACGCTTTCTTGTTCTTGCCGCCGCGACGCTCCCCTCCTTTTTCGCGGTCCCCGCGCTTGCAGACTCGGGCGAAGCGATAAACGTTGGCGTGCGGATTCACGACGCAGAGGTTTTCGTCGACGTCAACTTCCACGTTCGCGCCACGCCGCAGGAGGCATGGGCGGTGATGACCGACTACGATCACGCCACCGATTTCATCTCGAAACTGGAAAAAAGCGTCATCCTGTGGCGTACCGATGAGCTGCTCGTGGTGTCGCAAAAAGGCAGGATGGGCTACGGACCGTTTTCGCTGACGATCGAAACCGTGAGCGAAGTGCGCCTGACCCCATACGAGAAAATGCAGGCGCGCATGGTCGGTGGCAACATGAAAAAAAACGAGTCCATGACCAGGCTCGTTGCCGACGCAAGCGGCACCCGCGTCGTGTATCACCTGGAATCGATTCCGGATGCCTGGGTGCCCCCGATCATCGGTCGCGTCCTGGTGGAGTTCGAAACGCGCGCACGCTTCGGCCAGCTCCGGGAAGAAATACTCCGGAGGAAGACTCTGGCGGAGGCGAAGCGATGAGGTCACGGCGAGGGCGCCGCGCCTGCAATGCGTTTCAATCGGGCATAATCGCCCTGTCGCCCTGTCGCCGTGTCGCCGTGTCGCCGTGTACCGATCGAGAATTGCACGACTGAATTACAGGCCTACCCTTACCCCAACGCGCTCGCCCAGCACCACACCGATGCGAACTTCCTATCCGACCGGACGCCTGCGCAGTTTCGGGCATGCTTTTCGCGGCGTCGCGGTCTTGCTGCGGACGCAGCACAACGCCAGGATTCACGCCGTGGCCACTATTCTGGTCGCCGCCGCGGGGGCGCTGTTGCGCATTTCGCCGGCGGAATGGGCGCTGATCGCGCTGGCCATCGTGTGCGTATGGGTCGCGGAAGCGCTGAACACCTCGATCGAGTTTCTGGTCGATCTGGCATCCCCGAACCCCCACCCGCTTGCCGGCAAAGCCAAGGATGTGGCCGCCGCAGCCGTTCTGATCGCGGCGATCGGATCCTTGATCGTCGGCGCGCTCGTGTTTGGCCCGCATGTCTTGAGAATTCTGGAACGATAAGACCTTGCGGTACAACGGTTTAGCCTGGATTACGGCAGTCGGCGCCGGAATCCGACTTGCACTGTTCCTAGCCGCAGTTTTCGCCTTGACAGCCTCATTGGTGCAGCGCAAAATGAACTGCTTTAGCTAGTTTTTCTATGGGTTTATCGGGGTCGGACTGGCGAATTTTGGTGCACCGCTTTCGGAGACACGGGCGTCCGTGCAAGTACACATTTCTGAAGACCAATCCGGCAGCTTCGCGCAGGCGGGCGGGGCGCTGCTGCAAAATTTTTTAAAGCTGTTCCCGCTCGGTTCAGAACTAGGCCAGGTCTGGCAGTCGCTGCTCGCCGCGCATAGCGCCGATCCATCCCGTCTGGGCACCCTGCAAACCGCCTATTTGCAGCAGCAACTGGCCCTGTGGGGGTCGATGCTGGCGCGCCAGTCGGGAAAACCCGCAGGCCCCGTTGCGACGACCGACAAGGGCGACAAGCGCTTTGCCGGACGCGAGTGGCGCGAGAGTCCCTACTACGACTATCTGCGGCAGGCCTACCTGCTTAATTCCCGTTTTCTCAACGATTTGGTGGAAACGGCGGAACTGGACGAGCCGGCGAAGCACCGCTTGCGCTTTTACACGCGCCAGTTGATTGATGCCATGAGCCCGGCCAACTTCGCAGCGACCAATCCCGAGGCGCTGCGGCTCGCGCTCGAGACCAAGGGCGAGAGCCTGCACGCCGGCATCCGGCACCTGATCGAGGATGTGGAGAAGGGGCGGGTATCGATGAGCGACGAGTCCGCCTTCGATGTCGGCGGGAACCTAGCCGTCACCCCAGGCGAGGTGGTGTTCGAGAACGAGCTGATCCAGTTGATCCAGTACCAGCCGGCAACGGCGAAAGTGCGCAAGCTGCCGCTGCTGATGGTGCCGCCCTGCATCAACAAGTTCTACATCCTCGACCTGCAGCCGGAAAACTCCTTCGTGCGCTACGCGGTGGAGCAGGGCAATACGGTGTTCATGCTGTCCTGGCGCAACATTACCGAGGACCGGCTCGGCAGGCTCACCTGGGACGATTACATCGCCGAAGGCGTGATGAAAGCCATCGAGGTGGTGCGCGCGATCGGCCGGTCCGACAAGATCAACGCGCTCGGATTTTGCGTGGGCGGCACGCTGCTGGCCGCGGCGCTCGCGCTGCTGCGCGCGCGCGGCGAGGAGCGCGTGGCGAGCGTCACATTGCTGGCCACCATGCTGGACTTCAGCTACCCCGGCGACATCGGCGTGTTCGTGGACGAGGCCAGCATGGCAGCGCGCGAGGCGGCAATTGGCAAAGGTGGCATCCTGCCGGGCAGGGAACTCGCCTTCGTGTTTTCGGCGCTGCGCGCCAACGACCTGGTCTGGTCCTACGTGGTCAACAACTACCTGAAGGGCAAGACACCGGAAGCGTTCGACATTCTGTACTGGAACGCAGACAGCACCAATCTGCCCGGGCCCATGTACTGCTGGTACGTGCGCAACATGTACCTGGAGAACAAGCTGCGCGAGCCGGGCGAACTGAGCATGTGCGGCGTGCCGGTCGATTTGGGTGCTATCCGCTTGCCGACCTATATCCTGGCGACGCGCGAGGATCATATCGTGCCGTGGAAAACGGCTTATCTTTCGACCAGGCACCTCAAGGGCGACACGCGTTTCGTGCTCGGCGCGAGCGGTCACGTCGCCGGCGTGATCAATCCGCCGTCGACGAACCGGCGCAGCTACTGGAGGAGCGATCGCTTGTCCGCGAGCGCGGAAGAATGGCTGGCCGGCGCCGAGGAGACGCCGGGCAGCTGGTGGTTGAACTGGAATGCGTGGCTGGAAGGTTTTTCCGGGGGCGAGCGTGCGGCACCGAAGAAATCGGGCAACGCAAAATTCAAGGCGATCGAGCCGGCGCCGGGCAGGTATGTGAAAGTGAGGGTGTAGCTTGAGTTGCTTGAATGTCATTCCGGATTCCGGCTTGTCCGGCTTAGGATTATCCGGCTTAGGATTATTGTGAAAGGACGTAAACATGGCTGAGCGGGTGGCATTCGTGACCGGAGGCATGGGCGGCATCGGCACTGCGATCTGCAAGCGTCTGGCGGCGAACGGCGACAAGGTCGTGGCCAATTGCCTGCCCGGTTACGACAAGAAAGACGAGTGGCTCGCCAGCATGCGCGCGCAGGGCTATGCCGTGCATGCGGCCGAGGGCAATGTGGAAGAATTCGATTCCTGCGCCGACATGTGCTACCGCATCGGCGCCATCATCGGGCCGGTCGATATCCTGGTCAACAACGCCGGCATCACCCGCGACGGCGTGTTCAAGCGCATGTCGGAGAGCGACTGGTACGACGTGATCAACACCAACCTGAACAGCGTGTTCAACGTTACCCGCCAGGTGGTCGAGGGCATGACGGATCGTGGCTGGGGCAGGATCATCAATGTTTCCTCGGTCAATGCGTTGAAGGGCCAGTTCGGGCAGACAAATTATTCGGCGGCCAAGGCCGGCATGCACGGTTTTTCCAAGGCACTGGCCCACGAGGTGGTGAGAAAAGGCGTGACGGTGAACACCATCTCCCCCGGCTATGTTGCGACCGACATGGTGATGGCGATCCCTGCCGAGGTGCGCGAGCAGATCGTGGCCGCGATCCCGATGGGGCGGCTGGCGCGGCCGGACGAAATCGCCGGCCTGGTGTCCTATCTCGCCTCCGACGACGCCGGCTACATCACCGGCGCCAACATTTCGATCAATGGCGGCTTGCACATGGCCTGAGCGCGGGTGTTTATGACGTGCGTCGATTTGATGCCATAATCATCCGGTAAGATTCCTTGAGGCGGTGTCGGACCGCATCGAAAAAGGGTGAGCAATTATGACTGTCGCGCCAAAGAGGATTGCGCTGATTACCGGCGGCATGGGCGGGCTGGGCGAATCGATCAGCACCAAGATGTATGACGCCGGCTTTGGCGTCGTGGTGACGCACTCGCCGGGAAACAAGAACGTGGCGGCGTGGAACGCGGACATGAAATCGCGGGGGTACGACTTTCACCCCGTGCCCGTCGATGTGGCCGACTACGATTCCTGCCAGGTATGCGTGGCCAATATAGAGGCCGACGTGGGGCCGGTGGAGATACTGGTCAACAACGCCGGCATCACCCGCGACATGACCTTCAGGAAAATGGGCAAGCCCGACTGGGACGCGGTGATGCATACCAACCTCGACAGCGTGTTCAACATGACCAAGCCGGTGTGCGACGGCATGGTCAACCGCGGCTGGGGCCGCATCATCAACGTGTCTTCGGTGAACGGCTCGAAAGGCGCATTCGGCCAGACCAACTATTCTGCCGCCAAAGCCGGCATGCACGGCTTCACCAAGGCGCTGGCGCTGGAAGTGGCGAAAAAGGGTGTCACCGTGAACACCATCTCGCCGGGTTATATCGGCACCAAGATGGTGACTGCAATTCCCAAGGAGATTCTGGACAGCAAGATCATTCCGCAGATTCCGGTGGGGCGCCTGGGCAAGCCGGAGGAAGTGGCCGGGCTTATCATTTACCTGTGCTCGGAAGAGGCGGCGTTCGTGACCGGCGCCAACATCGCCATCAACGGCGGCCAGCACATGCAATAGAGGGACTCCCGATAATTGTCGTTCAGAATCTCCCTCCGGGGACGAAGCATCTGCTTTTCGACAATAGCAAGCAGCGGATGGTGCAGGGCAGCGCGTGGCGAGGGGATTTGTGCTAGGCTGAAAGCAATAAAAAAGCCCCGCCTGGTCTTGGCGGGGCTTGAGTTTTTGAGGCGGCGAGCTTACTGACTTGCCGCCAAGGCTCATTAAAGTCAAGAGGAATGCGGCGATGCAACATAAGCATGAAACTGCGTCAAATCAAACGGGTAGGCGGGATGACACCGCGACCGACACATTGAGGCTGATCAAGAAATATCCGAATCGCCGCCTCTATGACACGCGCACCTCGAGCTATATCACGCTGGCCGACGTGAAACAACTCGTGCTCAAGCACGAGCAGTTCCAGGTCGTCGATGCCAAGACCAGCGAGGACCTCACGCGCTCCATCCTGCTGCAAATCATCCTCGAAGAAGAGGCGGGCGGCATGCCCATGTTCACCTCCGACCTGTTGTCGCAACTGATCCGCTTTTACGGCAATGCGATGCAGGGCATGGTCGGCAATTACCTGGAGAAGAACATGCAGACCTTCGTCCAGGTGCAAAAGCAGTTGCAGGAGCAGTCGCGCACCATGTTCGGCGACAATACCAAGGTCAACAAGGATTTGTGGGCGCAGTTCATGAATTTTCAGGGCTCGGCCATGCAGGGGATGATGTCAGCCTACATGGATCAGAGCAAGAATGTGTTCATGCAGATGCAGGATCAGTTGCAGAACCAGACCAAGAACATTTTCGCCGGCTTTCCTTTCTCCGGCTTTCCAGGACAGGCCGCCCCGCAAAAAAAAGACGAAGGCGACAAGTCCTGAAGCGTCGCCCTGCTTTTGACCCGTTCAAAACGCACTGCTGTGCCTAAGGTCGGATTCGTTTCGCTCGGCTGCCCCAAGGCGCTGGTCGATTCGGAGCGCATCCTGTCGCGGTTGCGCGCCGAGGGTTACGCCGTCTCGCCTTCCTATGCAGCGGCCGACCTGGTGGTGGTGAACACTTGCGGTTTCATCGATTCCGCGGTGGAGGAATCGCTCGAGGCTATCGGCGAGGCGCTGGCGGAGAACGGACGCGTGATCGTCACCGGCTGCCTCGGCGCCAAGGGCGACATCGTGCGCAAGACGCATCCCAAGGTGCTGGCGGTCACCGGGCCGCATGCCGCCGACGAAGTGATGCAGGCGGTGCACGCGCACCTGCGCCGGCCGCACGATCCCTATACTGACTTGGTGCCGCCGCAGGGGGTGAGACTCACCCCCGCGCATTACGCCTATCTCAAGATCTCCGAAGGCTGCAACCACCGCTGCACCTTCTGCATCATCCCTTCCATGCGCGGCGACCTCGTGAGCCGGCCGATAGGCGAGGTGATGCAGGAGGCGGAGAACCTGGCCAAGGCCGGGGTGAAGGAAATCCTGGTGATTTCGCAGGACACCAGCGCCTACGGCGTGGACATCAGGTATCGAACCGGCTTCTGGCAAGGCCGCCCGCTGAAGACGCGCATGACCGAGCTCGTGCGCGCGCTGTGCGAACTCGGGTGCACCGCTGGCGATCTGTGGGTGCGCCTGCATTACGTCTATCCCTATCCGCACGTGGACGAAGTCATTGCGTTGATGGCCGAAGGCAGGCTCCTGCCTTATCTCGACGTGCCGTTCCAGCACGCCAGCCCGCGCATCCTCAAGTTGATGAAGCGTCCGGCCTCGGGCGAGATCAACCTCGAGCGCATCCGCGCATGGCGCGCGATCTGCCCGGAAATCACCATCCGCAGCACGTTCATCGCCGGTTTTCCGGGCGAGACCGAAACCGAATTCGCCCAGATGCTCGATTTTCTCGAGGAAGCCGAACTCGACCGGGTCGGCTGCTTCGCCTATTCGCCGGTAGAAGGCGCGAAGGCGAATGCGCTGCCCGATCCGGTGCCGGAGGTCGTGCGCGAGGAGCGGCGCGCGCGTTTCATGGCGGTGCAGGAGAAAATCAGCCGGCGGCGCCTCAAGCGCAAGGTCGGCAAGGCGCTCAAGGTATTGGTCGATGCGGTCGACAAGGACGGCGCGCTCGCGCGCTCCGCGGTTGATGCACCGGAAATCGACGGCCTGGTGATTATCGCTGACGGCAAGAAACTCAAGCCGGGCGACTGGGCCACGGTCAAAATCGAGCGCGCCGACGCGCACGATTTGTGGGGACGACTCGCTGCATAAGGGGAGCATGAACATGGAATACCGAAACCTGGGCAACAGCAGCATCAAAGTCTCGCCCATTTGCCTCGGCACGATGATGTTCGGCGAGCGCACCGACGCGGCCGAAGCGGGCCGCATCGTCGATTCGGCGCGCGCCGCGGGCATCAACTTCATCGACACCGCCGACGTCTACGCCAAGGGCGAATCCGAGCGGCTTGTCGGCAAGCTGCTCGCCGATGATCGCGACTGGTGGGTGGTGGCGAGCAAGGTCGGCAATCGCGTGGGCAAGGGGCCCAACGAAACCGGCCTGTCGCGCGCCTGGATGATGCGCGCCATCGACGGCAGCCTGAAACGCCTGGGCATGGACCATGTCGACATCTATTATCTGCACCGCGACGACCCCGACACGCCGATCGAGGAAACGCTGGTCGCGATGGGCGACATCATTCGCTCGGGCAAGGCGCGCTATTTCGGCGTATCGAACTACCGCGCCTGGCGCATGGTGCAGATCGCCGAGCTGTGCGCCAAGCTGGGCGTGCCGGCGCCGATCGTATGCCAGCCTTACTACAACGCGATGAACCGCATGCCGGAAACGGAGATCCTGCCGGCCTGCGCCTGCTACGGCCTGGGCGTGGTGCCTTACAGCCCGCTCGCACGCGGCGTGCTTACCGGCAAGTACGCGCCGGGCGAGGCGCCTTCCGCCGACAGCCGCGCCGGGCGCAAGGACAAGCGCATGATGGAGACCGAGTTCCGCGAGGAGTCCCTTGCCATGGCACAGAAATTCAAGGCGCATGCGGGGAAGCGCGGCATGAGCGCGGGCCAGTTTGCGCTCAACTGGGTGCTCAACAACCGCATCGTCACTTCGGTGCTGGCGGGGCCGCGCACGTTCGAGCAGTGGGCCGAGTACTTGAGCGCGCTGAAGCACGGTTTTTCGGCCGAGGACGAGGTGCTGGTCGATTCCATGGTCAAGAGCGGGCACCCCTCGACGCCGGGATTCAACGATCCGCGCTATGCCATTAGCGGACGCCCCACTTACTGTTGATCTGCCGGCAAGGTCTGTCGCCGCTCCTGTTGTGAGCTAAAATCCAAGCTTCTTCCGGTTTGGAATCCCAGACGTGCTCGTCGCTTGCGAGGTTTTCACTTGCTGATCCCCGTCATTCTGTCCGGCGGCGCCGGCACCCGCCTGTGGCCGGTGTCGCGCGAAGCGCATCCCAAGCCCTTCATCCTGCTGCCCGACGGGCAGAGCTTGATGCAGAAAACGCTGCTGCGCGCGGCGGCATTGAAACCGGATTGCATCCTCACCATCACCAATCGGGATTATTTTTTCATCACCCGCGATGCCTACGCCGACGTGGCGCTGGCCCCCGGGATAACCCTCGATTACCTGCTGGAGCCCGCCGGCCGCAATACCGCACCGGCCATCGCGGCAGGGGCCTTGCGCATACGCGAACAATTCGGCGACGAGACGACGATGCTGGTGCTGCCCTCGGATCACCTGATCCACGATTTCGCCGCCTTCGCCGACGCGGTGCTGGCGGCGGCCGGGCTTGCCGAACAGGGTTATCTGGTCACCTTCGGCATCGCGCCGAGCGGCCCCGAAACCGGGTTCGGCTATATTGAGGCCGACCAATCGCGCCGGCTTGGCGGCGCGGGCTTAAGCGTACGCCGCTTCGTCGAGAAGCCTTCGCGCGAGAAGGCCGAGGAATATCTGGCTTCGGGGCGCTATTACTGGAACTCGGGCATGTTCTGTTTTCGCGTAGGCGAATTCCTGGGCGAGCTGGCGCGCTGCGCGCCCGAGGTTTCTGAGGCCGTGGCGGCGGCCTGGCAGGCAACGCCGCGCGACCAAGTGCCCATCGCCATCGACCAGGAGTCGTTCGCGCGAATAAGAGATATCTCTATCGACTACGCCGTGATGGAAAATGCGACGCGCGTCGCAGTCGTGCCGGGACGCTTCGACTGGAGCGACATCGGCTCCTGGCAGGCGCTCGGCGAACTCGTTCCCGCCGACGCAGACGGCAATCGCGTCCAGGGCGAGGCCGTGCTCGTCGACAGCAGCGATTGTTTCGTCCGCAGCGAAGACCGGCTGGTGGCGGCACTGGGCGTGCAAAACCTGCTGGTGGTGGATACGCCGGACGCCCTGCTGATCGCCGACCGCAGCCGCGCGCAGGAGGTGAAGAGCATCGTCCGGCGCTTGAACGATGGCGGCCACCAGAGTGCGCGCCTGCACCGCACCGTGCATCGGCCCTGGGGCACTTACACCGTGCTGGAGGAAGGGACGCGCTTCAAGATCAAGCGCATCGTGGTCAAGCCGGGCGCCTCGCTGTCGCTGCAATATCACCACCGCCGCAGCGAGCACTGGGTGGTGGTCTCGGGCAGCGCCAAGATAGTGAACGGCGAGCACGAAATCATCCTCGGCGCGGACCAGTCGTCCTACATTCCCGCCGGTACCGCCCACCGCCTCGCCAACCCCGGCAAAGTCGATTGCGTGATGATCGAAGTGCAGAGCGGCGATTACCTCGGCGAAGACGATATCATTCGTGTTGAAGACAACTATGGAAGGAAGTAAGCACACAATGGCTAAAGTCGCGCTTATCACAGGCATCACCGGGCAGGACGGGTCCTACCTTGCCGAATTTCTGCTGGGCAAGGGGTACGTCGTCCACGGCATCAAGCGCCGCACCTCGCTTATCAACACCGACCGCATCGACCATCTGTATCAGGACCCGCACGAAACGGACCGCCGCTTCGTTCTCCACCACGGCGATCTCACCGATTCTTCCAACCTGGTGCGCATCATCCAGCAGACCCAGCCGGACGAAATCTACAATCTCGCGGCGCAAAGCCACGTCGCCGTATCGTTCGAGGAACCCGAATACACGGCTAATTCCGACGCCCTCGGCACCCTGCGCCTGCTCGAGGCCATCCGCATCCTCGGCTTGGAGGCGAAAACCCGCTTCTACCAGGCTTCCACTTCCGAGCTCTACGGCCTCGCGCAGGAGACGCCGCAGAAGGAAACCACGCCGTTCTATCCGCGCAGCCCCTACGGCGTGGCCAAGCTCTACGCCTACTGGATCACCGTCAACTATCGCGAGGCTTACGGCCTCTACGCCTGCAACGGCATACTGTTCAACCACGAATCGCCGGTGCGCGGCGAGACCTTCGTCACGCGCAAGATCACCCGCGCGCTCGCGCGCATCATGCTCGGCCTGCAGGATTGCCTCTACCTCGGCAATTTCAACGCCCGGCGCGACTGGGGGCATGCGCGCGATTTCGTCGAGGCCATGTGGCTGATGCTGCAGCAACCGCAGCCGGAGGACTTCGTCATCGCCACCGGCGAGCAGCACAGCGTGCGCGAATTGGTGGAGGCCGCCGCGACCGAACTGGGCATGCAACTCACCTGGAAGGGGAAGGGCAAGAACGAGAAAGGCTACGACCACAACGGCCGCTGCATCATCGCCGTCGATCCGCGCTACTTCCGTCCGACCGAGGTGGACTCCCTCCTGGGCGACCCGGCAAAAGCGAAAGCAAAATTGGGGTGGGTGCCTAAAGTGAAATTCGCAGAACTGGTGGCGGAGATGGTGCGCGAAGACCTGCGCTCGGCCGAGCGCGACGAGCTCGTCAAGAGCCACGGCCATAAGACCTTCGACCGGCATGAATGATTGAGACCTCACAACGTCGTCATTCCGAGGCCGATGAGGCCGAAGAATGACAAGTTTGGAATTCTTAGAGATTGCTTGATGGACAAGAAGGCAAAAATCTACGTTGCCGGCCACCGCGGTCTGGCCGGTTCCGCGCTTGTCAGACAGCTCCGGCATAAAGGCTACGGCAACTTGTTGTTGCGCACTCATGCCGAGCTGGAACTCGCCGATCAGGCAGCGGTGCGGGATTTGTTCGAGCGGGAAAGGCCCGATTGCGTTTTTCTAGCCGCCGCCAAGGTCGGCGGCATCATCGCCAACAGCAGCTATCCGGCTGAATTCGTCCACAGCAATCTTGCGGTCCAGACGAACGTGATTCACGAATCCTGGAGGGTCGGCGTAAAGCGCCTGCTGTTCCTGGGGTCTTCCTGCATCTATCCGCGCGATTGTCCCCAGCCGATCAAGGAGGAATACCTGCTCACCGGCCCGCTGGAGGCGAGCAACCGCCCTTACGCCATTGCCAAGATCGCCGGCATCGAGATGTGCTGGTCCTACAACCGGCAGTACGGAACCCGCTTCCTCGCGGCGATGCCGACCAATCTCTACGGGCCGGGCGACAGCTACGATTTGAACAATTCCCACGTCCTGCCTGCCCTGATCCGGAAAATGCACGAGGCGATGAAGAGCGGCCTCGCGGAAGTGCTCGTCTGGGGCACGGGTACGCCCATGCGCGAATTCCTTTACAGCGAGGACATGGCGGAAGCCTGCGTCCATTTGCTGGAACTTCCGACCGAAACATCCGGAGGACTCCTCAGCGACGCCGGTCCGCCGCTGGTGAACATCGGCTACGGCGAAGACCTGAGCATCGCGGAGCTCGCGCGAACGGTGGCGCGCGTGGTCGGTTTTCGCGGCAGCCTGCGATTCGACACCTCCAAGCCAGACGGCACGCCGCGCAAGCTGCTCGATTCGGGCCGAATCAATGCATTGGGATGGCGGCCCCGCACCCGCGTCGACGCGGGCATAGCGGCGGCTTACCAGGACTTTCTGAGCCGTTTTGCCTAAGCCGGACGAGCCGGAAGCAAACACCTCTAAGAGCGGCTTACTCGGATTGACCAAAATCCGACGCAAGCCCGCTCCTGCTTGTGCCGCGAACGACGGATTATTGAAAACCGCCCTATTGCAACAGCGGGAATCAATCAGATAACGTCACTTGATGAATTCGGCCATCTTTATCGTAACACCGTTCTTCCGGGTCGCTTCTTCATACAGTTGATGAATGCGGGGCGACTGGTCTTCATACTCGATCTGGGCACCGCCCAGTTTTACGCTGGTCGACACTCCACCGAACAAGGATTTGCGCTTGCTTTCGGTGAAGGGATAACGCAGACTGCCATAGGCCGTCGCGAAATAACGCGCCGGTTTCGAGCTGGTGTTGAAGTGCTGATGGAACATCTGATCCGGCGGCGCGAAGACCGTGCCATGCTGCCAGTCGACGCGATGGAAATCCTGTTCGCCTTCGTACCACAACAGCGAATATCCCGTGCCGGTAACGCACATCACATGAAAATCCGCACCGTGACGGTGCCCTTTTTTATAGGTTCCGGCCGGCATTTCCGAGATGTGCGCATGCATGGTGCCATCGGCCAGAATAAAGATGATGTTCGTCCCGCCGGCGCCACGCTCGCTCCACGGCTTCAATTCGATGGCAGCCAGATCAGGAACGAAATTGGTTTCCCACATATGGTTGCCCGGGCGTACGGGGATGAAATCGCCCTCGCCCGCGAAGTACTTAGAGTTGCCAATGCGTTCCTCGAACTGCCAGCCGTTGTTGAAAATGAACTTCTCGTTATGGAACATGTTCATGACCACCGGCAGGCTGGTGGTCGACACCAGCAATGCCCGTTCCGATCCACTGCCGTTGAAAAGCCTGTATTTGGTATTGAGCGGAATGGCGAACATGCTCATCGGGCCCCACTCGAAGGTATGCTTGCGGCCATCGGCGACTTCGATCGTGGTACTGCCATGACCGGCCAGCACGTATACCACTTCTTCGTATAGATGCTGTTGCGGCGAAGTCGATGCAGTGGGCGGAATATCCAGCAGGAACATGTTCAGGAAATCGCCACGCCCTTTAAGGTGGACGGCCGCCGCGTTAACATCAAGACGAGCCCAAGGCTTGGTTTCCACTTTGAATAAATCAATGCCGAAATCCTCAGTGACCGGTATGCCTTCGGTCTTGAGCCACTCCAGATAGGAGTCGATCATTATTCTTGGAGCGTTAGTGTTGCTCATTCTAGGTTCCTTGATCAATTGATGGTACGGGGATAATTTTCCGGGATGATGCAAGCAATATTACAGGTTCTGCTGCCCGGCCGAAAACAGCAACGATTTGATTACGACCGGCACCGCATCGCTGGGCTGGATTACTTCACCGATATCCACGTAGTCGAAGGCGCGTAACTGGACGCCGTCTATCGATACAATGTTTTGCGGGAAATCGAGCTCGTGTTCAATAATATGCCCGAGAGTTTTTCCGATATCACCATCGACAATCAGAATCAATGTCGAGCCTGCGCCGGGCCCCGTGGCCAAGGCGAGCGTGATGCCCTCCGCGAGATTGCGTAATCGAGAATAATGGGGATCACCGCGCCATTTAAGCGCCAATGCAATCGGCTGCCCTTCGCTCATGTGCGCGCGTGAGAGAACCGCACTGACTTCCTCCGCCACAGATCGAACCGAAAAGCTTTCACCCATCGGAAGCGACGGCGATAGCACAGGAACATTATGGACGGGCAATGCAGTTCCATTCGAAATATGAATGGTTCTTCCGCTTACCTGGACCGTAAACTGCGAGGCGCCGATCACGGTCGCGCGGATTCCTTCGCCGGGATCCAACATGGAAACGGCTATACGGCCATCACGGAACGCGCGGCCGATATTGTCGGCCAGCGGTTTGGCCATATCGCCGAATAGACCGTTTTCACGGCGATAGATGTATTCGGAAACCCCTCCAGAGAAGGTAACGACATCGGCCTTCACCGGCTGCGAAAATGGAGGAGTCAGATATAACTCTTCGGCTGCATCGGCCACCGCTTTTTGCCGTATCAGTGCAATGACCGCATTGGATAAAGCGTCGATCACCCGATCGACATCGGCAACACTTGCTTGCTCACCCAGCCGCAGTTCGATTCCCTGCGCCTTTGCCATCAAATGTGCCGAATCATCGATCCGAACGAGCCGCCCCTCCTCATCCTGCGCGATCAAGCGGCCTCCGACCGCGATGGTGCAAGTGCCGAGTATTTCACCATTCTTGATCAATGCCAGCTTCGTTGTCCCGCCGCCGATATCTACATGAAGAATGGTCTGCGAAGTCTTGCGTGAAAGCGCCACCGCACCGGAACCGTTGGCGGCAAGCATGCATTCGAGATGGTGCCCCGCGGAGGCGCAGACGAATTTGCCGGAGTCGGCCGCAAACAATTCGGCAATTGCCGATGCATTGGTTCGCTTGATCGCTTCCCCGGTCAGGATCACCGCACCGCTATCGATATCCGACGCGGCAAGCCCGGATTCACGATAGGCATCTTCGATGAAAACGCGAAGCCGGTCGGCGTCTATCGTGTTATCGGGCAGGAAGGGGGTAAGGAGAATTGGCGAGCGCCAGATTATTTCCCGGTCAATAACGACAAACTGGCTCGACAGCATTTGGGTTTTACGTTGCAGATGCACCTTGGCAAACATCAGGTGCGATGTGGAACTGCCAATATCAATCCCCACGGTTGTGAGTTTGATGTTATCTAATTTCCAGATTAATTCGGCGATTGCTCCTTTCTCGCCGATAGACATTTCGTGAATATGATCACCTTCATCGCTATCATGCAGCTTCTTGCGCTTCGGGCCGATAGGTGAAAACGCGCCGGGCGAATCAACAGCGGCAAGCAAATCCTCACGCTCGACCCGTCCTGACCGTGACTGCGCGAAAGCTGGCGGGTTTGAAGAGTTAACTATTTCGCTCCGTTGAACACGACCCGGCCCGGAAAACGGAAGCAACATTACTTCGTCCTTTTTACGAAAACTTCGTCGAAGGTTTGGAGCCATTTCTCGCTGTTATCCAGGACTGCCGCGGGGTCGATAAACCTCATCGGTATCTTTTTCTGAGCTACGTCGAGCTTACTGCTCGTCGCGATCGAATGTTGCTTGGACATAATTTCCTGGCCGTCGGTCAGCATGAAGTCGTAAAACAGCACTGCGGCGTGAGGATGCGGCGCTTTCTTTAGCAGCCCCATGCCGCCGAACATGGCAATCGGCTGAGAAATATTAAACCGCTCGATCGGCGCACCTTTTTGCTTCAACTGATCAGGACCCCAGGCATATAACGTCAACGCCAACGGCACTTCGCCCGAGGCCACCATTTGAGCCAACAGGGAATGGCCTTTGCGCACCGACATCCCGTTGGTGGCGACGATGTCCTTGAACAGTTTTATTCCCTTTTCTTGCCCCAGTTCCTGCAGTACATAAGCAAACCATTGCTGATCTGCCGCTTCAATACCCAGCCGGCCTTTCCATTTCGGGTCGAGCAAGTCCTGGTATGTTTTGGGAAGCTCTTCCTTTCTGATTTTCGCTGTGTTGTAGCCCTGGACGAACATTTCGACCGCAATCCCCACCCACTCTTTGTGGGCCGGAATGGCCTGAGGCATGAGGTCGATGAGGTGAGGAGATCTAACCTGCTGCAGCAGTTTTTCACGATGCAATGCCTCCATCTCGGTTGCGACGTTTAGTGTTATATCGACTTCGAATCGCCCGCCGCGCGCTTCCGATACGATTCTTTGCAATATATTTTCCGAACTCGAGCGCCAGTTGTTTACTTTGACGCCATATTTTTGGGTAAATGCGTCGGTAACCTTCACGGCGTGGGAATATGGAAAATAGACGTTTAGTTCGCCCTCTTTTTTCGCGCCTTCCATCAAAGTTTGAAGTCGGTTCTCGCCTTGCAAAAGCGCAATGTCGGCTACGGTCCGATCCGGCTTAGGCTGCGCCAATCCAGTGGCAGAAATAGCGAAACTTATGCCTAGTAGCAATAGAGCCAAACGGTATCTCACGAATAAAGTGTTCATTGTTCTTCTCCTCTTCTCCTCTTCTCCTCAAAAGTCAACGTCACATTGATTGCGCCGGGACTTGGAATTATTTGATAGCGGCCAATCGTAACACATGTTCTTTCTCAACCAAATCTTGAGAGCCACTTGCAAAATTCCCACGTTATGGCCGCCCCGTCATGCGTCGAAGATCGGGGAGGTGCTTTTTTGCGCGCGGGCGACTGCAAGCGCGCGGATCAGTTGCAGCGACTTCGGGTCTCGCTCAGTTGATTCTCGATTCCTGGAAACCAACCGTCCTGTAGAGCAAACCAGACTTGCGATAACCGGTGGCCGAGGATAGAGTTCATGCGGGCGCGCCATTGCGCTTGGATCACCCAATGGTGCCTGTTTACGCAGGTGGCGCCCCCCCTTTTTCATGCTTCAAATCGAAGCATGATTCAGCTTAGATGATGGGTTTTGCAAGAGGCTCGATTGTATCGCCGGTCGCGCGACACGACACTAGCGCCGAAGCCGTAGAAAAGAAGGAGACGATCTGATGGAAGCGGTGGAACCATTGCGCATTCAACCGATGGGCAAGCGGGCGTCGTCGTTATGGCGTCGCTTGGATCTGAAATGGCTGATCATCGGCATTTGCGTGTTAGCGGTGGCGTATCTGGCGGTGATGCCGCTGGTTTTTCTGGTATGGCAGAGTTTTCTCACACCCCAGACTGCGACCAAGGCAGCGCGATTCACGCTGGGCAACTATGCTAGCGCGTACTCCAGCTTGGAAACGTTACGTCTGTTTGGCAACTCGGTCTATTTCGCCATCGGCACCGCTATATTTGCTTTCCTGGTGGGCACCGCGCTGGCATGGATGAACGAGCGCACCAATACGCCATTCAAATCACTGTTCTTTGCCCTCTCCATCATCCCGTTGATCATTCCTGGTGTTCTATACACGGTCGCTTGGATTTTTCTCGCTAGTCCAAAAATTGGTATCTTCAACCTATTGCTGCAGAACTGGTTTAATACAGATTATGTGTTTTTCAACGTCTACTCGATGTGGGGCATGATCTGGGTTGAAGGTCTGCTGTATTCACCGATGGCTTTCCTGATGATGACGGCTGCTTTCCGCTCGATGGACCCGTCGCTGGAAGAGTCGGCCATGATGAGCGGCGCCAGTATTTCCCAGATCGCGTGGCGCATTACGCTCAAATTGACATGGCCCGCCATTTTTGCCACTTTTCTGATTTTATTCGTGCGCGCACTCGAGTCGTTCGAGGTACCCGCGCTGCTCGGATTGCCGGTTGGCATACAGGTATTCACCTCATCGATCTATGAGGCGATTCGCCAATATCCAAGTAAGATCGGCCTGGCATCATCCTACGCCGTTACGCTGCTGCTGATCACGATGGTCGGCGTCTACTTCCAGTCGCGTCTGTCAAGTCAAGGCAGCAAGTACTCGACCGTGACCGGCAAAGGTTTTCGACCGCGCGCCATGAATTTGGGCAAGTGGCGCTACCTCACCGCTACTATCTTCGTCGTCTATTTCGCACTCATTGTGGTATTGCCGTTTCTGGTCCTGGTCTGGTCATCGCTGCAGAAGTTCTACAGCGTACCGTCGATGGCTGCGCTCCAGAACCTGACCTTTGCCGCCTACAAGTTCATGTTCAACTATCCGGCTTTGGCAAGAGCGGTGTGGAACAGTGTATTGCTTGCATTCGGCAGCGCGACCAGCATCATGCTGGTGACTTCGGTGATCTGCTGGATCGTGGTCAAGACCAAAATGCCCGGCCGTTGGCTGCTGGATAACCTGGCTTCCCTGCCTATGGTCTTTCCCGGTCTGGTGCTGGGCCTGGCAATCATGGTGTTTTACCTCAACTTCGACATCGGCATCTACGGCACGATGTGGATCATGTTCATTGCCTACGTCACGCGCTTCCTGCCTTATGGATTGCGCTACAACACGACGTCGATGCTTCAGATTCACCAGGAGCTGGAAGAGTCCGCACACATGAGCGGCGCGTCGTGGGGCACCACCTTCCGGCGGATTATTTTGCCGCTGCTGAAGCCCGGTTTGCTGGCCGGCTGGATCTTTATCATGATTGTCTCGATGCGTGAATTGGCGGCCTCGATTCTGCTCTACAGCCCGGGAACGGAAGTGATCGCCATCTTGAACTGGGAATTGTGGGAAAACGGACAGTACGTCGAGCTGTCGGCGCTGGGTGTGATGTTCATCATCGCGTTGTTCGTGCTGGTGATGGTAGCGCAGTTGATCGGCAAAAAATACGGCGTCAAAGAAGACCGATAAATGACAAGAACGGAGAATAAACATGCTTAGCGTCAAAAAACTTCACACCGAGTATCCAGACGACCGCGGCCAAGTGGTCAAGGCTGTACAGGACGTCAGCTTCGATGTGCCGGAGGGAAAGCTGTTTACCTTGCTCGGCCCGAGTGGCTGCGGCAAGACTACCACGCTGCGTTCGATCGCCGGACTGGAGCGTCCGCAATCCGGTGAGATTGCGGTGCCCGGAACGGTGGTCTATTCGTCGGAAAAGAACATTTTCATCCCGCCTAACAAGCGCAATTTCGGCATGGTGTTTCAATCCTATGCGATCTGGCCGCACATGAACGTGTTTCAGAATGCGGCGTTCCCGCTCGACGTCGGCAGTCGCAAATTCAGCAAGAAAGAAATCGAAGAACGAGTAATGCGGGTACTGAGCGCAGTCGGTCTTGACGGATTCGCCGGCCGTGAAGCGACCAAGATGTCCGGTGGCCAGCAGCAACGACTGGCTTTGGCGCGCGCGCTGGTGATGGAGCCGAAGCTGCTGTTGCTCGATGAGCCGCTGTCGAATCTCGATGCCAAACTGCGCGAACGCATGCGTTTCGAACTGAAGCGCATGCAGCGCGAACTCGGCTTGACCACTATTTATGTGACCCACGACCAAAGCGAAGCGCTGGCGCTGTCGCACGAAATCGCCGTGATGAGCGCGGGGCATATCGTGCAGATCGGCTCACCGCGCGATATCTATGAACGGCCGCGCAACAAGTTCGTCGCCGATTTCGTGGGTCTTACCAATTTTCTGGAAGCGACGGTGGAAGCGCCGGAGCCGAACAACAGCGGGTATCGGGTCGATTCCAGCATCGGCCGGCTCAGCGTTACCTCGTTGGATCAGTTTGCCAAGGGCGATGTGGTATTGATCTCAGTGCGCCCGGAAGATATCGAACTGTACGAACAGCGGCCGGACGGACTGAACGTCATCGAAGGAAAGGTCGACTTGAAGGTATTCCTGGGCGAGTACATGGATTACCAGATCAAGGTCGGCGAGCATCAGGTGCTGGCGCGGGTGCATTCGTCGTTCAAGGCGCCGGTCGGGGATACCGCGTACCTGAAGATGAATCCCGAAAAATGCATCACCATTCAAGACGACGCCCAATACCGGAAAGCTGCGTGATCGATGTCCATCGAAGCGTGGTATCACAGCAAGAAAGATCGCCAATTCGTGGATACTACGCACAAGGCCGCGCAGCCTGAGCCGGTGCTCGAGCTTCGGGATGCAATCGCCCTGATCGTCGGCCTCGTCGTCGGCGCCGGTATATTCAAGACGCCTTCGCTGGTGGCGGCCGATGCGGGCGGCGCATGGACCATGCTCGCCGCCTGGCTGTTGGGCGGGATCGTTTCGCTGATCGGCGCGCTTTGTTACGCCGAACTCGCCACGGCCTTTCCCCATGCCGGCGGCGATTACCATTTTCTCACCCGCGCCTACGGCAGGAAATTATCGTTTCTGTTCGCCTGGGCGCGTCTGGCGGTGATCGCCACCGGTTCGATCGCCTTGCTCGCATTCGTGTTCGGCGATTATTGTTCGCGGCTTTATTCACTGGGCGAGCATTCGTCCGCGCTTTACGCCGCCTTGATCGTGATCGTGCTGACCGCGGTCAACATCGCCGGCGTGAAAGCCGGCGCGGGGACGCAGAATTGGCTGACCATGGTGGAAGTGCTGGGATTGCTCGCGGTCGCCGTTGCCGGATTGGTGCTCGCGCCGGCTGCAGCCACGGCTGCGGCGCCCGCGGCCGCCGAGCCGGGACAGCCGGCGTTCGGCCTGTGCATGGTGTACGTGCTGCTGACCTACGGCGGCTGGAACGAAGCCGCCTATATCTCGGCCGAGTTGAAGCAAGGGCGGAACAACATGCTGCGCGCGCTGGTATGGAGCATGTTCATCCTCACCGTGCTCTATCTGCTGGTGAACCTTGCTTATCTGCGCGGATTGGGCCTGGCCGGCATGGCGCGCTCGCAGGTGGTCGCGGCGGATCTGCTGCAGCAGGTGTGGGGCAGCGCGGGCGCGCGCTTGATCAGCGTCATGATCGCGCTATCGACGCTGACTTCGATCAATGCCACCATCATGGTCGGCGCGCGCGGCAATTACGCCCTGGGCTGTGACTGGACGGTGCTCGGCTTCCTCGGCCGCTGGAACGCGCGCACCGGCTCGCCCACGCGGGCGCTGCTGCTGCAGGGGGCGGTGGCGCTGGCGCTGATCGCGTTCGGCGCCTTCATGCGTCAGGGCTTCGAGACCATGGTGGATTACACCGCGCCGGTGTTCTGGCTGTTCTTCCTGCTCACCGGCGTGGCGCTGTTCGTGTTGCGCTGGCGCGAGCCGCAGCGTGCGCGGCCGTTCCGGGTGCCGCTGTATCCGCTCCTGCCGCTGGCCTTCTGTGCCAGCAGCGCCTGGCTGCTGTATTCCAGCCTGGCTTATACGCGGCTGGGCGCGCTGGTGGGCGTAGCGGTGCTCGCGGCCGGCGTGCCGCTGCTCGCGCTGGCGCTGCGCCGGAGTTCGAATTAAGCTCACTCCGGCCGCATGTGCGGGAACAGGATCACGTCGCGGATGCTCGCGCTGTTGGTGAACAGCATCACCAGCCGGTCTATGCCTATGCCCTCGCCGGCCGTGGGCGGCAGGCCGTATTCGAGCGCGCGGATGTAATCGGCGTCGTAATACATGGCCTCTTCGTCGCCTGCTTCCTTCTGTTTTGCTTGCTCGGCGAAGCGCGCCGCCTGGTCCTCCGGATCGTTCAGCTCGGAAAAGCCATTGGCCATCTCGCGCCCGGTGATGTACAGCTCGAAGCGCTCGGTGACGTCCGGGTTGCGGTCGTTGCGGCGCGCCAGCGGCGACACCTCCGCCGGATAATCGATGATGAAGGTCGGCTGGATCAGCAAGGTCTCCGTGGTCTCCTCGAACAGCATGAGCTGCAGCGAACCCAGTCCATGCGCGCGCGAGACATCGGCGCCTAGCTTTTTCAGCGCCCGCGTGAGGTATTCGCGGTCGGCCAGTTCGGCCGCGCTGATCCGCGGATGATACTTGCGGATTGCCTGCACCACGGTGAGCCGCTCGAACGGCTTGCCCAGGTCGACCGTGTGCCCGGCGTAGGGCAGGACGGTGCTGCCCAGCACCTCCTGCGCCACCGTCCGCAGCAGTTCCTCGGTGTAGTCCATGAGGTAGCGGTAATCGCGGTAAGCCTCGTAGAACTCGATCATGGTGAATTCTGGATTGTGGCGGGTGGAAATGCCCTCGTTCCTGAAATTGCGGTTGATCTCGAACACCTTCTCGTAGCCGCCTACCACCAGGCGTTTCAGATACAGCTCCGGCGCGATGCGCAGGAACAGTTGCAGGTCGAGCGCGTTGTGGTGCGTGGCGAAAGGCTTGGCCGCGTCGCCGCCCGGGATCGGGTGCATCATCGGTGTTTCGACTTCGAGGTAGCCGCGCGCCACCATGAAGGCGCGGATCGCCTGGATCATCCGGCTGCGCACGCCGAACACCTTGCGCGCCTCGGCGTTGGTGATCAGATCGACGTAGCGCTGGCGGTAGCGCTGCTCCTGGTCGGTAAGGCCGTGAAACTTCTCCGGCAGCGGCCGCAGCGACTTGGTGAGCAGGCGCAGCTTTGATACGCGCACCGACAGCTCGCCGGTCTTGGTCTTGAACAAAGTTCCTTCCGCTCCGAGGATGTCGCCCAGGTCCCAATGCTTGAACGCCTCGTGCACGGCTACGCCCGCGTGGTCGTTGGTGATGTAGAGCTGGATGCGGCCGTCCATGTTCTTGCCGCTCAAGTCCTGGATGCTGGCAAAGCTCGCCTTGCCCATGACGCGCTTGAGCAGCATGCGCCCGGCAACCGCCACGTGCACTGCCCCGACCTCGAGCTCTTCATTGGATTTCACGCCGTGCGCCGCGTGCAGGTCCGCCGCCAGATGCTCGCGCTTGAAGTCGTTGGGAAAGGCATTGCCCTGTTCACGTAGCGCGGCCAGCTTGGCGCGGCGCTCGGCGATGATCTGGTTTTCGTCGAGGATGGGTGCTTGCTTTTCTTCAGCCATGTCGATTCTCGAATGGATGGTTTCAATCCGCGTCCCCGGAGGGACTTGCTTTGTGCTGTCTGTCCGCGCCTAAACGCCCTTCTTTAAACTCGCTTCGATGAACTGATCCAGGTCGCCGTCCAGCACCGCCTGGGTGTTGCCGGTCTCGACGCCGGTGCGCAGGTCCTTGACGCGCGACTGGTCGAGCACGTAGGAGCGGATCTGGTGGCCCCAGCCGATGTCGGTCTTGGAGTCCTCGAGCTTCTGCCGCTCGTCCTGGCGTTTGCGCAGCTCGCGCTCGTACAGGCGCGACTTCAGCATCGCCATGGCTTCGGCGCGGTTGCGGTGCTGCGAGCGGTCGTTCTGGCACTGCACCACGATATTGGTGGGCAGGTGGGTGATGCGCACCGCCGAGTCGGTCTTGTTGATGTGCTGGCCGCCGGCGCCGGAGGCGCGGTAGGTGTCGATGCGCAGGTCCGCCGGGTTGATCTCGACCTCGATACTGTCGTCCACCTCGGGGTAGGCGAATACGCTGGCGAATGAGGTGTGGCGCCGGTTGCCGGAATCGAACGGCGACTTGCGCACCAGGCGGTGCACGCCGGTTTCGGTGCGCAGCCAGCCGTAGGCATACGGCCCCTCGATCTTGATGGTGGCGCCTTTGATGCCCGCCACCTCACCATCAGACTGTTCAATAAGCTCGGTTGTGAAGCCGCGCCGCTCCGCCCAGCGCAGGTACATGCGCAGCAGCATGGACGCCCAGTCCTGGGCCTCGGTGCCGCCGGAGCCGGACTGGATGTCGACAAACGCATTGGCGCTGTCCATCTCGCCGGAAAACATGCGCTGGAATTCCAGGTCGGCCAGTTGGCGTTCGAGCGCCTCGATGTCGCGCGCCACCGAGGCGAGGAT
>JACRAS010000007.1 GCA_016234705.1 Betaproteobacteria bacterium
ATCCCGCCCTCGCTCGGCTTCATCCTCATCGGCTCGATCGTGGGGCTGCCCGTCGACAAGCTGTTCATCGCCGGGGTGATGCCGGGCTTAATGGAGGCCACGCTCCTCCTCGCCACCATCGCCTGGATGGCGCGGCGCCATGGCTACGGCACCACCACTTCGCGTGCCGACTGGAGCGGGTTCACCCGGCGCCTGCCCAAGGCCAGCGCGGCGGTGCTCATGCCCGTGTTCGTCATCGGCTCCATCTACACCGGCTACCTCACGCCCACCGAGGTCTCGGCCTTCGCCGCCATCTACGCAGCGATCCTGTGCATCGTAGTCTACCGCAGCGTCACCGTGGGCGGCGTGTGGACGGTGGTAAAGGACTCGGTGCTGCAGACCACGATGATCTTTGCGGTGGTGATGGGCGGCAGTCTCGTGGGCTTCGTGCTCGCGCGCATGGGCATCTCGGCGGGGGTGGTGGAATACGTCACCGGCATCAACATGAGCGCCTGGCAGTTCCTGCTGGTGGCGAACCTGATCCTGCTCGTGCTCGGCATGTTCCTGGATGGCGTGGCGATGATCGTGCTCACCTCGCCGCTGCTCTTTCCCATGGCCACGGCGCTGGGCATCAACCCGATCCACTTCGCGGTGGTCATGGTGGCCAACGTGGAGATCGCCACGCTCACCCCGCCCATCGGGCTCAACCTGTTCGTGATGAGCGGCATCTCGAAGCTCCCGGTCCACGAGGTGGTCCGGGGCGTGATGCCGTTCTACGGCGTGCGCCTCACGGGGCTCATGCTGATCACCTACATCCCCGCCATCTCACTTGTGCTCCTGTAGCGAGCCGGAAAGGACCCCAGCATGACCAACATGGCCATCCCAGCGGACACGGCGCCCGCAGCGGCGGCGCGCGGCGCCGCCATCGCCTCAGCCGCCCGCGGCTGACAACCCGATTCCCAAAATTACCGAAAGGAAAGCGCCGTGACCCCAGAGCAACAGGAAAACGAACAACTGGTACTCGACAGCGTCGACAAGTTCCTGGAGGCCGAGGTGCGCCCGCACGCCCACCGCCTCGAGAACGCCGACGAGTATCCGGCCGAGATCGTGGAGAAGATGAAGGAGTTGGGCCTGTTCGGCTGCGTCATCGACGCCGAATACGGGGGCATCGGCCTTTCCACCTCGACTTACGCGAAGATCGTCGAACGCATGGCGGCGGTGTGGATGAGCCTCTCCGGCATCATCAACTCGCACCTCATCATGGCGGCGGCCGTGCAGCGCAGCGGGACGGAAGCGCAGAAGCGCCGCTACTTGCCGAAATTCGCCACCGGGGAACTGCGCGGCGGCGTCGGCCTCACCGAGCCCGACGCGGGCACCGATCTGCAGGCGATCCGCACCGTGGCCGTTCGCGACGGCGACCACTACATCGTGAACGGCACCAAGACCTGGATCACCAACAGCCTGTACGGCAACACCATCGCCCTCCTGGTGAAGACCGATCCGCAGGCGCAGCCGCGGCACAAGGGCATGAGCCTGTTTATCGCCGAGAAGGGCCCGGGCTTCAAGGTGGGGAGGAAGCTGGAGAAGCTGGGCTACCGCGGCATCGACACCTGCGAGCTGGTGTTCGAGAACTATCGCATTCCCGCCGACCGCCTCATCGGCGGCATTGAAGGCAAGGGCTTGCAGCACGTGCTTTCGGGCCTGGAGCTCGGACGCATCAACGTGGCGGCCCGCGGGGTGGGCGTCGCGCGCGCGGCGCTGCAGGAGGCCGTCGCCTACGCGCAGACGCGGAAGACCTTCGGCAAACCCATCTGCGAGCACCAGGCGATCCAGTTGAAGCTGGGCGAGATGGCCACGCGCGTGGAAGCCTCGCGCCTGCTGGTGGAATCGGCGGCCAAGGCCTATGATCGCGGCGAGCGCTGCGACATGGAAGCCGGCATGGCCAAGTATTTCGCCACGGAATCGGCGATGGAGAACGCGCTCGAGTGCATGCGCATCCACGGCGCCTACGGCTACTCGAAGGAATACAACGTCGAGCGCTACTTCCGCGACGCGCCGCTGCTGCTCATCGGCGAGGGCACCAACGAGATGCAGCGCATCATCATCGCGAAGCAACTCATCGGACGCAACCCCGCATGAGTCCGCCGGGCCGCCCCAAGGCGAATACCGCAGCGCGCAGCACGAAGCTTGCCTGATGAGCCTGCCCCTCACCGGCGTGCGCATCGTCGCCGTAGAGCAGTACGGCGCCGGCCCGTTCGGCACGCAGCACCTGGCCGACCTGGGCGCGGAAGTCATCAAGATCGAGAACCCGGCCGAGGGTGGGGACGTCGGGCGCCTCGTGGGCCCGCACTACTTCGGCGCGGGGGACAGCCACTTCTTCGAGGCCTTCAACCGCAACAAGAAGAGCCTCACGCTGAACCTGAAGAACCCCGAGGCCCGGGCCGTGTTCGCGGATCTGGTGAAGAGCGCCGACGCCACCTTCGACAACCTGCGCGGCGACCTCGCCGCGAAGCTCGGCCTCACCTACGCGGATCTCGGGGCGCACAACCGGCGCATCGTCTGCGCGCACCTGTCGGCCTACGGGCGCACCGGCTCGCGCGCCGCGTGGCCGGGATACGACTACCTGATGCAGGCCGAAGCCGGATACCTTTGCCTGACCGGCGAGCCCGACGGCCCGCCCGCGCGCTTCGGGCTGTCGATCGTCGACATGATGACCGGCGTGACCGCGGTGACGGGGCTCCTTGCCGGCGTCATCGACGCCCGCGCCAGCGGCCGCGGGCGCGATATCGACGTGAGCCTTTTCGACGTGGCGCTCGCGAACCTCAACTACGTCGCGGCGTGGTACCTGAACGAGGGCGCGCAGGTGAAGCGCGAGCCGCGCTCGGCGCACCCTTCGCTCACGCCGAGCCAGCTCTACCGCACGCAGGACGGCTGGCTGTTCGTGATGTGCAACAAGGAGAAATTCTGGCCCCTCCTCGCGCAGGCGATCGGGCGGCCCGAGTGGGCGACGCACCCCGACTACGCCAACTACAAGGCGCGCCTCGCCAACCGCGACCGGCTCACGCGCGAAATGGACGAGGTGCTGGGCACGGCGACCACCGCCGAATGGCTCGAGCGGCTTGCCGGCACGGTGCCGGTGGCGCCGGTGTACGACGTGGCCCAGGCGCTCGACAACCCGTTCGTGCGCGAGCAGGGCCGGATCATGGAGGCGCCGCACCCCGCGCGCGGCAACATCCGCACGCTCGCCTCTCCCATCCGCTGCCCCGGCGAGGCGGAGAAGATCGGCATCGCCCCCGCGCTCGGCGAGCACACGCGGGAGCTCCTGCGCGGGCTCGGTTACGCCGAGGCGCGCATCGACCAACTGTCGAAATCCGGAGCCCTGTGAGCCTGCGATCCCCCTCCCAGTTGGTCGCGAGTCAGCCCCAGTACGTGCTGGTGGCGCGGCGCCTGATCGGTGATATCACCAGCGGCCGCTACCCCGTGGGGAGCCTCCTACCCGCCGAACTCGCCCTGTGCACGCAGTTCGGCGTGAGCCGCCACACCATCCGCGAGGCGATCCGCCGGCTGCAGGAGCGCGGCCTGGTCACGCGCCAGCGTGGCATCGGCACGAGCGTGAAAGCGAGCCGCATGGAGACCCGCTATATCCAGTCCGCCACGCAGATCTCGGACCTGCCGCGCTACGTCGAGGACACGCGGCTCGTGACCACGGAGGCCGAGGACGTCATTGCCGACGAGCCGCTCGCCGAGATCCTCAAGTGCCCTCGCGGGCAGCGCTGGGTGAAGGTGACGGGCTTCCGCTACGCGGGCAAGGACAAGCTGCCGATGGCGCTCACCGATATCTACATCAACGCGGCCTACGGCGGCATCCGCAGGCTCATCGGCACAATGAAGGTGCCCGTCTACACGCTCATCGAGAAGCAGTACGGCATCACCATCGTCGAGGTACGGCAGGAGATCCGCGCCACCGTCATCGGCGCGGCCGATGCCAAGCGCCTCAGGGTGAAGCCGGGCTCGGCGGGCCTGGTCGTCATGCGCCGCTACTTCGACGACAATGACCGTCCCATCGAGGTCGCCGTGAACCTGCATCCGGCCGACCGCTTCTCCTATTCGATGTCGATGCGCCTGCATGTTCCGGCCGGCGCGGATGCGTAGTACGCCGTTCCCGCTCGCCCCGATGCTCGCGCTGCAGCTTCTCGTGTCGATGGCGCTGGTGACGGTGCTCGCGCCGGCCGGAGTAAGGCCGGGGAAGCGTGAATAGGCTCTAGCGAAGCCATGCACGAATTACGATGATCCAATATTAGCGTAGCATTCCAATATAGGAACAAAGCGACCATGAACAACCGTATCTGCGAGATGTTTGGAATCGACGTGCCGATTTTCGCCTTTTCACACTGCCGCGACGTGGTCGCCGAGGTGTCGAAAGCAGGCGGACTCGGCGTCCTTGGCATGGCGCGCATGAGCCCGCAGCGCGTGGGCGAAGAGCTCAAATGGATCGACGACCATATCGGTGGCAAGCCTTACGGCATCGACATCCTGATGCCGACCATCTACCAGGATTCCGGCGAGCTCAAGTTCGACCGCGAACGCCTGCTGCCTCAAAAGCAGGTGCAGTTCGTGCGTAAGATGCTCGACGCTGCCGGCGTTCCCCCGCTGCCGACGTCCGACGCTGACCAAATTGCGCGGGCGAATCTGGAGGGTCTCAACTTCACGCCGGAAGAGGGCGTGAAAATGGTTGAGATCGCGCTGCAGCACCCGATCAAGCTGATCGTGAACGCTCTCGGCTCGCCGCCGAAGGCGTTGGTCGATCGCGCGCATGCGCGCGGGATCAAGGTGGCCGCTTTGGCCGGGACAGCCAAGCATGCAATCCGGCACCGGAATGCAGGCTGCGACTTTGTCATCGCCGTCGGTACCGAGGCCGGCGGCCACACCGGCGTCATCAGCTCAATGGTGTTGTGGCCGCGTATTGTGGATGCGGTCGCTCCGCTGCCCGTGCTGGGCGGCGGCGGCGTCGGGCGCGGACGGCAGCTCGCGGCGGCGCTGGCGATGGGGTGCGAAGGCGTGTGGTGCGGATCGATCTGGCTCAAGACTGTGCAAAGCGAAGTTACGCCCGAGATGAAGGCAAAGATGCTGGCGGCGGGTTCGGAGGATGCCGTGTTGACGCGCAGCTTCACCGGGAAGAGCGCGCGCGTGCTGCGCAGTCGTTACACCGATGCATGGGATGGGCCGGGCGCACCCGAAATCCTGCCGGCACCGTTGCAGCGCTACCTTTGGGAAGCGGAGGCGCGGGGGCGCCTGGAGCGCGCGCGCGCGACTGACTTCCTCATTTATCCGGTGGGCCAAATTGTCGGCGACATGAAAGAGGAAACCTCGGTGCGCAATATCGTCCACGACATGATCAACGAACTGCTCGAGTCCAAGGAGCGCCTTGACCGGCTGCTCGCCTGAGGGGGCTTCAATGATCCGCAGTCTTTTCTTCGCGCCGGCGAACCCTCCGGATTTGCTCGCCGAGTTCCCGCACTTCGGCGCAAACCGCAACATGATCGACCCGGAAGACGCCACCCCGCCCGCCGGGAAGGCGACCCTCGCACCTGAACAAAACAACTGAAAGGAATCGAAGCCCATGGACTTTTCACTGACGCAGCAACAGGAAGCCATCCGCGAGGCGATCGAAAGAATCTGCGCGCGATTCGGCGACGAATACTGGCTCGAGAAAGACCGCACCGGAGATTTCCCCAGCGACCTGCACCAGGCGCTGGCGCGCGATGGCTGGCTCGGAATCTGTATCCCGGAGGAATACGGCGGCTCCGGCCTGGGCATCACCGAAGCCATGGTCATAATGCAAGCGATCAGCCAATCGGGCGCCGGCATGTCCGGAGCTTCGGCCGTACACATGAATATCTTCGGCTTGAATCCCGTCGTGGTTTTCGGCACCGAAGCGCAGAAGAAACGCATGCTGCCTGCGCTCGTTCGCGGGGAGCAGAAGGCCTGCTTCGCGGTGACCGAGCCCAATACCGGACTCAATACCACGCAATTGAAGACCAGGGCCGAACGCCAGGGCGACCATTACCTCCTGAACGGCGCCAAGGTGTGGATTTCCACCGCCCAGGTCGCCGACAAGATGTTGATTCTCACGCGCACCACGCCCCTGGAACAGGTGAACAAACATACGCATGGGCTGAGCCTGTTCTACACCGACCTCGACCGGCGCTTCATCGATGTGCGGCTGATCGACAAGATGGGGCGCAAGGCGGTGGATTCCAACGAGCTATTCATCGACGGGCTGAAGGTTCCCGTCGACGACCTCATCGGCGAGGAAGGTCGCGGTTTCGAGTACATCCTGCACGGTATGAATCCCGAGCGGATCCTCATCGCCGCGGAAGCGGTGGGGCTCGGGCGCGTCGCGTTGAAACGCGCCACGGAATACGCGAAGGAAAGAATCGTGTTCGACCGTCCGATCGGCAAGAACCAGGGCATCCAGCATCCTCTCGCGGAATGCTGGATGGAGCTGGAGGCCGCGAACCTGATGGCCTTCCACGCCGCATCGAAGTACGACCGCGGCCTGCCCTGCGGGGTGGAGGCCAACGCCGCCAAGTACCTGGCCGCCGAGGCGGGATTCAAGGCATGCCAGACCGCCGTCATGACCCACGGCGGCTACGGCTACGCCAAGGAATATCACGTCGAGCGCTACCTGCGCGAAGTGATGATTCCGCGCATCGCGCCGATCAGCCCGCAACTCGTGCTCTGCTTCATCGCGGAAAAGGTGCTGGGGCTGCCGAAATCGTATTAGCGCCGGACCTCCGTCGGCGCCCTCATCGGAAACCGATCCATCGACGGCCGGTTTGTACTACGAGCAATTCGAAGTCGGGCACACGTTCAAGTAAAATTAGGTAACGTCCGAATTCGCCGCCGCATACCCGAACGCATCGGAGAAGCAGGCGTCCTCGGCAAGGCCATGAGCGATGAAGGCCGGACGCGCGACTTCGACCATTTTCATCGAACCGCAGGCGTAAACCTCATAGCCGGACAGGTTGGGGAAGTCGGCGAGAATGGCAGCGTGCACCAGACCGGTTCGCCCACGCCAGTCGTCCTCCGGCGCCGGATCGGACAGGACGGGGATGAAGCGGAAGTTGTCGTGCTCCCGCTGCCATTGCTGCGGCAACTCGGTCAGGTACAGGTCACGGCGCTGGCGCACTCCCCAGTAGAGCAGCAGCCGTCTCTTGAAGCCGGCCTGGACCGCGTATTCCAGCATGCTTTTCACCGGCGCGAAGCCGGTGGCGCCGGCGACGAATATCATCGGCTTGTTGCCATCCTGCATCACCGCGGCCCCCAGCGGCCCCTCGAAATGGACGCTGTCGCCTGGGCGCATCGCATTGAACACCTGTGTCGTAAAGCGCCCGCCGGGTACGAGCCGGATGTGCAATTCGATTTGCTCGGAAAGCTGCGGCGCGGTGGCAAAGGAATACGCGCGGCGCTCTCCGTCCTCGAGGACGATGCTGATGAATTGCCCCGCCTTGAACGCAATCCGCATGCCCTCGGGCAGGCGCAGTCGCACCTGCATGACGTCGTGCGCCAATTTGTGCAGGCTCTGGACGCGCGCGCTGTGAAGCCTGGCGTGCTCGCGCTCGGCTGCGCCTTCCTCGTATTCGACCTCGATGTCGGTGAGCGGCGTGGCGCAGCACATCAGGCATTTG
Organism: Betaproteobacteria bacterium; assembly: GCA_016234705.1. Classification (GTDB taxonomy): domain Bacteria; phylum Pseudomonadota; class Gammaproteobacteria; order Burkholderiales; family SG8-39; genus 2-12-FULL-64-23. The sequence continues at coordinate 7,671 of JACRAS010000007.1, forward strand.
CCCTGCGCGCGTTCGGCATCCGACAATACGGCCTTGTGGTAAATGCCGAAGTCCACCGTCCCGTTCAGGATGGTCGCCTTGCACACGCCGCAGCCACCATGGCGGCATTCGAACAACAGCGGCATGCCGTGGCGCAGCCCGGCATCGAGCACGGTTTCACCGTCGCGCGCGCTCACCGTGCGGTTGCCTGGGTGCAGGGTGACCTGCGCGGCCGCCTCGCGACGACGGCGCCTGGGTGGCAGCCAGGGCGTCAGCAGGAGCAGCGCGGTGGCGCCGCCGACGAGGAACCACAGCTTCGCCGGCGACCAGCTATAGATCAGCGGATAGGCGGTGAGGTAGAACCAGTCGATGGCGAGTTCGGCTGATGTGCTGTTGAGGTCGGCCGCTCCCTGGCTCAGCGCCGGTTTCGCGAGCGCCAGCACCAGCAGCGTAACCAGCGTGACGATCGCGATCGGCCGCGGCGGCATGGTCCGCGCGCGCGGCACGCGCTGGGTATGCACCCATAGCAGCACCAGCGCCGAGAGCGGGATGCCGATGTGCATGAAGGACAGCAGCGAAAAGAAACGATCGGAGATGTTCTCCGGCAGGATGAAGTTGCGTACCAGCGCACCGCGGAACATCGGCAGGGCGTCGAACCACTCGGCCGTGGCGGTGGTGACGAATTGAGCGAGACGGTCCCAGGGCAGCATGTAGCCGTTTACCCCTGAGGCATAGACCAGCCATAGCAGCGCTACGCCCGTGATCCAGGAGAAGGCGCGGAAGCCCCGATAGCGATCGAACACGAAGTGCCGCACCAGATGCAGCAGCATGGTGAGCACCATGGCGTCCGAGGCATAGCGGTGCACGCTGCGCATCACGCCGCCCAGGTACCACTGGCCATGGGTGAGCGCCTCCACCGAGGCGTAGGTGGCATCGACCCCGGTGCGGTAGAACGCATAGACATACAGACCGCTCGCGATCACCAGCCAGAACATCCAGTAACTCAGCGCCCCTAGGTAGTGGAGCGGATTGAGACGGTCGCCGAATAGCACGTTGAATCCGCGCTCGACTGCGAGGAACGCTGTTTGGCCCGCCGACTGAATTCGCCTGAGCATGAACTACCCATCCCAATGTGCTGCAGCCGACGATAGCAAATGTCGGCTGGATGGCGATTTGATGCAAGTCAGAGAAACGGAAAGCGAAAACCGCGCAGGCGCAGTGAGCGGCGTACCGGCCGAGGTTGGATGTCAACCTCAACCGGCTCAATAGCCAAAGCAGCGGCTTGCATTGCAGTGCATCAACGCCATTTCTTAACTTGCATCAAATTCTGGCCGGGCTAGCCGCGGATTTCTTAATGCGCATCAAATGTTTTTCCGGATTCGGTAAGTACATTTCTGCATGAGGCGCGTCTAGCGCTTCCAGTCCAGCCTAAACCAGGAGAACAACATGGCGCAGTCTACCCAACGCAATGCGCAGGAAGAAGAGCGCGTTCCGGCAATGCAACAGGTCCTCGAAAATCCGTTCCTGCTGCTGTTTCTGGGCGTCGCCATGCCGACGGTGATCTATATCGTCTGGGGAGTGATGGAAATCGTCGGCATTCCGCTCGCGAAATAAGCGTTGGCCGGATGTCCGATTGCCGTCGCACTTGATCATTTAGAGGAGAAACGCGCATGAGCGCCATACTGCCGCCCGCCGAACGACTTTGGTGGAACCAGCCGCTGGACCGGGTCGAAGGCACCTGGATATTGATTGCGTTTGTCTGGTGCATGATGATGTTTTTCATGATGCCGTACTGGCATGTGTACGGCAAACAGAACCTGGCCACCGAAACCTACCGGACCACGCCGGAGGCCTTTGCCAAGAAGGCGCAGGCCACGATCGACCAGTACACGGTACGCACGGAAACCGAGGCGAAGATTCCGGTGGTGCACCCGCCCGCGGGCGCCGACGTCTACCTGATCGCGCGCCTTTGGGCCTGGTGGCCGATCCTGGAACTGGAGGCGGGCAAGACCTACCGCCTGCATCTGACGGCCATGGACTACATGCACGGCTTTTCGCTGCAGCCGGAGAACATCAACATTCAGGTTCTCCCGGGTTACGAGCATGTGATCAAGGTGACGCCGAACCGGGCCGGCACCTACGCCATCATATGCAACGAATTCTGCGGCATCGGCCACCACAAGATGGTGAGCAAGCTGTACGTGAAATAGGGGGAGATCGACATGGTCTATACAGAACAGTTTCGTACCTGCCCGCGCACCGGGCTGCAGTATCACAAGTCGGCCGAGGCGCTGATCAAGGCCAACGCGGTCGTCGCCGTGGTGTTCCTGCTGATCGGCGGCGTTCTCGCCTTGTTCATCGCGCTGACGCGCTGGCAGTTTGTGCACCTGGTGGAAGCGGACACGTTTTACATGCTGCTCACCGCGCACGGCCTGGACATGCTCGCGTTCTGGATCATCTTTTTCGAGATCGCCGTGCTGTACTTCTGCTCGTCGACGCTGCTGAAGTCGCGGCTGGCGACGCCACGCCTGGGCTGGGCCGCGTTCGCGCTGATGCTGATCGGGGCGGTGATGGTCAACATCACGGTGTTCAAGGGCGACTCGACCGTGATGTTCACCTCCTATGTGCCGCTGCCCGGACACTGGTCTTTCTACCTCGGCCTGGTCCTGTTCGCGGTCGGCGCGCTGATCGGCTGCTTCATCTTCCTCGGCACGCTGGTGGTGGCCAAGGCGGAGAAGACCTACGAAGGCTCGATTCCGCTGGTGACCTTCGGGGCGATGACCGCCTGCATCATCGCCATCTTCACCATCGCCTCGGGCGCGATCATCCTGATTCCGACCTTTCTCTGGGCGGCCGGCTACGTCACCTACATCGATCCGCTGATGTACCGCGTCATCTGGTGGGCTTTCGGCCACTCCTCGCAGCAAATCAATGTGTCGGCGCATGTCGCCGTATGGTATGCACTTGCTGCGATCGTTTTCGGCGCCAAGCCGATGTCGGAGAAGGTGAGCCGCGGCGCCTTCCTGCTGTACATCCTGTTCCTGCAACTCGCCAGCGCGCACCACGTCTTGGCCGATCCCGGCCTTTCGGTCGAATGGAAGGTGTTCAACACCAGCTACGCCATGTACCTCGCGGTACTCGCCTCGATGATCCACGGCCTCACTGTGCCGGGTTCGATCGAGATGGCGCAGCGCGAGAAGGGCTATACCAAGGGTCTGTTCGAATGGGTGCGCAAGGCGCCGTGGAGCAATCCGGTGTTCTCCGGCATGTTCATTTCGCTGTTCGGCTTCGGTTTCCTCGGCGGCATCTCCGGGGTGATGATGGGCACCGAGCAGCTCAACATGATCATCCACAACACCCTCTACGTGCCGGGGCATTTCCACGCCACGGTGGTGATCGGTACCACCCTAGCCTTCATGTCGCTTACCTACTTCCTGATCCCGACGCTGTTCAACCGCGAAATGATCCTGCCGGGCCTGGCAAAGTGGCAGCCGTATATTTTCGGCCTGGGCATGAGCTTGTTCTGCCTGGCGATGATGGGGGCGGGCACCCTGGGCGTGCCGCGGCGGCACTGGGACATCACTTTCGCCGGCGCCGCGCTGCCGTATGAGTTTCCGGGCACCGCCAATCTGATGATCGCGACCTTCGCCATCGCCGGGGTAATCTCCGTCATCGGCGGCGGGATCTACATCCTGGTCACGGTGGGCTCACTGCTGTTCGGCAAACGGCTCGACGTCGGCACTTACGGCCGCGAGCGCAGCGTGCTCAGGATGCCTGTGGTCGGAGCGCTGACCGGGCATGGGCATGCAGGGACCTTCGCCGCGCCGGGCACGTTCGTGTTTGCGATGGTGTTCCTTACCGCCTTTGTGCTGTATTACTTTGTCAACTGGAAATACCTGTCCACTGTGTGGGGGCTGGCTTAGTGAGGAGCGGGCGGGGCCGGACGGGACTTGTCCTGTCCGGCCCCGCACCGGAAAGTTGACGGGATTATCATGAACCAAGGCATCAAACTCGCATTCAACCTGTTCAAGCTGCGCATCGGCATCGTCATCGCCATCACCGCGCTCGCCGGGTACGCCATTACGCCCGGGCATGCGCCCGGTTGGCAGGTCGCAGTGCTGGTGCTGGCGGTGCTGCTGTCCTCGGCTTCAGCCGGTGCGTTCAACCAGTACTACGAGTTCGATCTGGATCGGCAGATGGAGCGCACCAAGAAACGCCCGTTCGTCACCGGCGCGCTCGTGCACCATCGCGGCTGGCTGGCGTTGATTCTCGCGCTTACCGCAGTCGCGGTGGCCGCGGCTTGGTATGCGGTCAATCACTGGGCCGCGCTTTACACTTTCCTCGGCGCTTTTTTCTATGCCGTGGTCTACACGGTGTGGCTGAAGCGCCGCACCTGGTGGAACATCGTCATCGGCGGCCTGGCCGGCAGCTTCGCCGTACTGGCGGGGGCGGCGAGCGTCTCGCCCGCACTCTCGCCCGAAGCCCTCATCCTCGCGCTGGTGCTGTTCCTGTGGACCCCTTCGCATTTCTGGAGCCTGGCGATCGCGTACCGCGGCGATTACGAGAAGGCCGGCGTGCCGATGCTGCCGATGGTGAAAGGCGACGCCTGGGCGGCGAAGGCTATTCTCGCCAACACGGTGCTGTTGGTAGCGGCCTCGCTCGCGCCCGTGCTGTACCGGCCGGGCTGGATTTATTTTATTTTCGCCGTCGCCGGTGGCGCTTACTTCCTCAAATGCAATCTGCGGCTTGTGGCCAATCCCAACCGCGGCAGCGCAATGGCCTGTTTCCACGCGTCGCTCCTGCAATTATCCCTGCTGTTGGTCGGGGCGATGCTGGATGCGGCGGTTCGGGGTTGAAGCGTCATGCGCCGGGTCATGCTGGCCCTGGCGCTGCTGAGCGCCAGCCTCGGCCTTGCCGCGCACACACCGACTTCGACCGATAACGCGACTCCCGACTACAAGCTCGCGCTGGAGACGAGCCAGGCGGTCATCGGCAAACCGCTGGGCGATTACGTGCTGCGGGACCGACTCAATCGCGAGGTGCGTCTGGCGGGCTATCGCGGCAAGCCGCTGGTGGTGAGCTTCATCTATACCGGCTGTTTTGAGGTGTGCCCGATCACGACACGCTTTCTCGCAAAATCGGTGCAGGCTGCACGGGCAGCACTCGGACCAGAGAGCTTCAACGTGATCACCATCGGTTTCAACCAGCCCTTCGATTCACCTGCCGCCATGGCGGCGTTTGCGCGTCAGAACGGCATCAGCGACCCGCGCTGGGAGTTTCTCAGTCCCGACGCCAGGACACTCACGGCGCTGACGCGCGATCTCGGCTTCACCTATTACGCCACGCCCAAGGGCTTCGACCACATCACCCAGCTCTCCGTCATCGATGCCCAAGGCGTGATTTACCGCCAGATCTACGGCGACAGCTATGCGCTGCCGATGCTGGTGGATCCGCTCAAGGACCTGCTCTCCGGTCAGGCCAGCCGCGCGGTCAGCATCGATGCAATTTGGACCAAGGTGAAGCTGTTTTGCACCGTCTACGATCCGAACAGCGGCGGCTACCGCATCAACTACTCGCTATTCGTCGAAATTTTCACCGGACTGACGGTCCTGGGCAGCATTGCCTGGTTCCTGCTGCGCGAGCGCCGGCGGCGTTCGCATGTCCTTTGACCTCTATGATAGCCGCGTCGAGATGTCATTCACAGGGTCGGACAGATTCCTCGGGAAATCGGTTGCCAGCCGTTTGTGCGCGCTGTGGAAACACCGGCTGAATTCCCGGCCATCACTGGAACCGCGGCGCGGCTCGCACGCAATCCATTTGCGCGTGCATTCCAGGTGCCGGAGCGCATGTTCGACCGGGTGTTCGGCGCGGCGCAGAATCCGCTGCGGCAACTGGGCGCACTCGGCTTCTATTTTTTCTGGATGGTCATCGTCAGCGGCATTTATGTCTACGTGTTTTTCGATACCTCCATCGCCGGTGCCTACCAATCGCTGGAAGCGCTGGCAACAGAGCAGCGCTATATTGGCGGCCTGATGCGCGGCCTGCACCGCTACGCCTCCGATGCCTTTGCCGCAGTGGTGGCGCTGCACCTTGCGCGCGAGCTCGCCTATGGGCGTTTTGCCGGATTCCGCTGGTTCTCCTGGGCAAGCAGCGTGCCGCTCCTCTGGCTCGGACTTGCCGCAGGCATCGGCGGCTACTGGCTGGTGTGGGACCAACTGGCGCAGTTCATCGGCATCGCGGTCACCGAATGGTTCGGCTGGCTGCCCGGGTTCGGCGTGACGATGGTGCGCAACTTCCTCGTTACCGATACGCTCTCCGATCGCCTGTTTTCGCTGCTGGTTTTTCTGCACATCGGCATACCGTTGCTGCTGCTGCTCGGCATGTGGGTGCACATTCAACGCATCGCCCGGCCGCGCACCTGGCCCGATGCGCGGCTCGGTCTGGGGCTGCTCGCAAGCCTGCTCGTTCTGTCCCTGGTAAAACCCGCTTTGTCGCAGCCGCCGGCTGATCTCGCCACGGTCCCGCTGTTGCTGCGGTTCGACTGGTTTTATCTGTTTCCCGCGCCGCTGCTGTATCGCGGTTCGCCGGGCGCGCTTTGGCTCGCTGCCACCGCGGCTACGCTTGCGCTGATGCTGCTGCCCTGGGTCGTTCCGAGCCGGCGCCCACCGGTGGCGCAGGTGCATCCCGCCAACTGCAACGGCTGCGGCCGCTGCTTTGCCGATTGCCCCTATGGTGCGGTGCTAATGATTCCGCGCGCAGATGGGCGCGCCCACCTGCGGCAGGCGGCGGTGCTGCCCGACCTGTGCGCGAGCTGCGGCATCTGCGCCGGCGCTTGTCCGTCCGCGACGCCTTTTCGCAAGGTCGCCGAGTTCCGCAACGGCATCGACCTGCCCCAGCTTTCCGTCGGCGCGCTGCGCCTCGGTTTGCGGCTCGCGCTCGCCGGGTTGAACGGCAAGGCCAGGGTGGTGGCGTTCGGCTGCGATCGCGGCGCCGACATCAAACCCCTCGCACGCGCCGCCGTGGCGACCTTCAGCCTGCCGTGCATCGGCATGCTGCCGCCCTCTTTCGTCGAGTACGCACTGCGTGGCGGTGCCGATGGCGTATTCGTGGCCGGTTGCGGCGAAGGTGACTGCGAGTATCAGTGCGGCGACCAGTTGACCCGCGAACGCATCGAAGGCAGACGCGAGCCGCATCTTCGAATCAATGTCGCGCGCGAGCGTCTGCGGCTCGCATTTACCGGCGATGCCGGCGCGCTCGAACGGGAACTCGCGCATTTCCGCGCGGCGCTGTCCGGCCCGATGCCGCCGCCGCTCAGCCGGCACCCGCGCCGCAGAAAAGGTGCGCATGGATAAGACCGGACGCTACTTTGGACAGGGTATTCTGTATGCCTTGTTTGCCCTGCTGCTCGGCTATTTTTCGACGTCGCCGCGCTACCGCAATCTGGAGCCGGATCAGGCACTGCTGCGTCTCTCGTTCACGCATCCGGGCAAGATTGTCTCTGACTGCCGCCGGCGCACAACCGAGGAACTGGCGAAAATCCCGGCCAACATGCGCCAGTCCATGGACTGTCCGCGCGAGCGTTCTCCGGTGCGCGTGCGGGTGGAGCTCGACGGCGCGCCGCTCTATGACGATGCGTTCGCGCCGGCCGGTCTGAAAAGAGATGGCGCGTCGGCCGCCTACCGGCGTTTGCCTATTGCCGCGGGCGAACACCGCCTGCGCGTGCAGTTCAATGACGATGCGCGCGTCGCCGGCTTCAACTTCGAGCGCAGCGAAGTGGTTCATGCGTTGCCGGGGCAGGTGGTGCTGATCGATTTTATCGAAGACCAAGGGGGAATCCTGATCCGATGAAAAATGCCGCTGTTTTCGATCTTGTGCTGCGCTGGAACCGTACCCTAGCGGCGCCGGCTGCCACGCAGTTCGCGCTGCCGATTCCGCTGGGCGAGCGGCGCCTCGTCGCCATCGGCTGGCTTGCGCTGGGACTTGCGGCGCTGGTCGGTTCGGGCCTGTTCTCGATCCTGCTGGTGTTGGCGCGCACGCCCTACGTGCAGCAATTGGTTCCGGTGACCGACTTGTTTCATGTCGCGCTGGTGGTGCACGTGGATCTGTCGGTGCTGGTGTGGTTCGTGTCGCTGGCCGGAATGCTGTGGACGCTCAACGGCGGCGAACGCTGGCTGCCGCTCGCGTGGATGGCACTTACCCTCGCCTTCGTCGGCACCGTGTTCATGTGCGTCGCGCCGTTCGTCGGCCACGGCATGCCGGTGATGAGCAACTATGTTCCGGTGCTGGACAATCCGGTATTTCTCTACGGACTGTCGGTGCTCGGAGCGGCGTTCGCGCTGCTCACCCTACGCGGCCTGGCCGTCCCCGCGCGCATCGGTATCGACCTGCATGGCACCGGCGCGCTGCGTTTCGGCTTGAATGCGGCGGCGGTATCGGGCGCGGTGGCGGTACTGGCACTGGCCTGGTCGTGGTACAGCATTCCCGCAGGGTTTCACGGCAAAGCCTATTACGAATTGTTGTTCTGGGGCCCAGGGCACGTCATCCAGTTCACCTGGACGCTGCTGATGCTGGTCGCCTGGCTTTGGCTGGCGACGCTGGTCGGGGCGCGCGTGCCGCTGTCCCCGCGCATGGCGGTGCTGATGTTCGCCGTGGGGCTGATCGCCGTGTTCATCGCGCCGCTGATCTATTTTTCCTGGCCGGTCATCGCGCCGGAACACAAGCGCATGCTCACCTGGCTGATGCGCTTCGGCGGCGGCCTGGCGATCCTGCCGATGGGACTGGCGGTGCTGGCAGGGCTCCCGTGCGCACGCAGCGCCGATGCGTCGGTGCGGCCGCTGCGCGCGGCCCTGGTCTCCTCGATGGCGCTGTTCGCGTTCGGCGGTCTCATCGGCTTCACCATCCAGGGCAGCGACGTGCGCATTCCGGCGCATTACCACGGCTCGATCGTGGGTATCACGCTGGCGCTGATGGGACTGGTGTATGCGCTCATGCCGCGGCTGGGGTTCGGCCTGCCGGCGAGGCGCCTGGCGACGCTGCAACCCTACCTTTACGGAGGCGGGCAACTGCTGCACATCATCGGCCTCATGTGGTCGGGCGGCTACGGCGTGCAGCGCAAGGTAGCCGGCAGCGAGCAGATACTGAAAACTCCCCAGGAGATCGCCGGCATGGGCTTGATGGGATTGGGCGGACTGATCGCCATCGTCGGCGGCTTCCTGTTCCTGGTCATGGTGTTTCGCGCCATGGCCAGGCGTGGCGTGGAGGATGCGCCGGCGTGAAACCGGGACCGATGCGCTGGGTGGTGCTTGCCGCCTTGCTGCTGGTGCTGCTCATCACCACGACCAGCGCCTATATACGCTTGTCGCAGGCCGGGTTGGGCTGCGCCGACTGGCCTGCCTGCTACGGCCGCTTCGTGCGACCGCACGAAGCGGGGCAATTGCTGCCCGGGTACGCGCCCCTGTTCTGGGCGCGCGCTCTGCACCGCCTCGCGGCGAGCTCGGTGGGGGTGTTGCTGGTGCTGATTGTTTTTCTTGGCCGGGAAGGTTTGCAGGGGATGGGAGCGCGCCTTGCCGCATGGACGGTGCTGGCGCTGGCGGGCTTGCTCGCCTGCCTCGGGCTAATTACTCCTTCCAACCTGCCGGCGGTGACGTTGGCCAACCTGCTCGGCGGAATGACCATGGCCGCGCTGCTCTGGTGGCTGCACCAGCGCGGCCGGGGCGAGTCCGGTGGCGTGGCGCGGATGCTGCTCTGGCTCGCGCTTGCGGCGCTGGCGCTGCAGATCGCGCTCGGCGGCATGATCGGCGCGCGCCACGCGGCGCTCGCCTGCGCAACGCTGCCGGGGTGCGGCGGCAACTGGTGGCCCGAGTCGACCGACTGGCGCCTGTTCAACCCCTTCTTCGGCTTGCCCGCATCGGACCAGGTTTCCGCTGCGCTCGAGCCACTGGTGATGGCGCACCGCTACGGCGCGCTGTTGGTGACAGTGATTTTGTGCGCACTGGGGATCACAGCGGTTCGGCGCGGAGCCCGCGCAGCAGCCCTCGGCTGGGTGCTGCTCGGCCTGCTGGGTTTGCAGGTGTTGCTGGGAGCGGCTATGGTGCTTGCGAATTTTCCGTTGCCGCTCGCGCTGATGCACAATCTGGGCGCGGCACTGCTGCTTGGCGCAACCGCGAGTCTGCTCTGGCAGCATGCGGCGACTAAGGAGGAAGCATGAAAATTATCGACGCCCGCGGTCTCCAGTCGCCCGAGCCGTTCGAGCGCGTCGTGGAAGCATTGAGCGAGCTCGCCCTCGGCGATCAGTTGAAATTGATCATCCACCAGGAGCCGCGTCCGCTGTACCGTTTTCTCGAGCGCAATCGCTACGCCTACAAGGCGGAGAGCTTCGCCGACGGGCGTTTCGAGATCATGATCTGGGAGTTGCCCGCCGGGTAGCGCGCTCAGTCCGAGGCGCGCAGCCTGACGACGTCCGGAATGGTGATCGCGCGCCCGTGCACTTCGATCAGGCCGCGCGCGGCAAGATCGTGCAGAATGCGCGAGAAGTGCTCCTGGGTCAGGCTGAGGCGCGAAGCGATCACGCCCTTGGTTGTCGGCAGGGTGACTTCGAGCGCGCTTCCCGGCGCCGGGTTTTCGTCGCTGTCGCGCAGAAGATAGCCGATGACGCGCTGCGTGCCGGAGTGCAGGGAATCGCTTTCGAGGTCGCTCATCAAGCGGTGGAGCCGGCTCGATAGCCCGGCGATGATGCGGCGCACGAATCGCGGGTCGCGCTCCAGTTCTTCGAATACGATTTCCCTGGCAATGTATAACAACAGCGCATCGGACAGCGTTTGCGCCGTCACCACATGCGGGCGTTCCATGAACATGACCGCCTCGCCGAAGCTTTGCCCCGGACCGAGCAGGTCCACCACCTTCTCGTCGCCGCGCGGCGACGTAAAGGCGAGCTTCACCTGACCGAAAACGACGATGTGAAAGCCCAGTGCGGGATCGCCGCGGCGAAACAAGACTTCCGTGCGCGCCGCCCGCACCTCGAGGGTGTTCGAGGCGATACGGTCCAGCTCGTCGCTCGCCAGTTCCTTGAACAAAGGCACGTTGGCGAGGAACGACTGTACCTTGATCGGAGCGTGGAGCAAGACGGTACCGTTTGCGGGATGTTGTAATTGGCGCGATTTCCAGACGCAGGCCGATTCTCCCGCTATTTCGCCCCGGTGGCAATGCCGGGCCGGTCAATGGCGGCTGCCCTGTCGTGAATTCAAAGGCCTGTCTTTTTTTTGGCCAGGCCGCGCAGGACCGCTGCGATAGTGCCCAGAACAAAGGCGAGCAAAGCAAGGCCGTTGAGCGCGCCGCCCCAGGCGCGCCATTGGGGCAACATCATCCAGTCGCCCGTCAGGCGTACCAGCAATGAAGCATGCAGCAGCGCAAGCGGCAGGTAGAAGTAAGGCGTGTAGGGAACCGCTACGCGCAGCACCGCCGGCAGGATGATGGGCGCGTGGCCGAATACCATCGAGAACACGAATCCCAGCAGCACCGCGTGCAGCGCCGCGTCATAGGACGCGCCGCCATAACCGAGCCCGCCTGAAACAAGAATCGAGAGTCCGGACAGCGCGAGCCAGACGTATCCCGTGAGCAGGCACACGGCGATGAAGCGCGGCAGTCCCCTGCCCTTCACCGTGCGCCGCGCCACGTCCTGGCGCATCAGCCACAGGGAAAGCACGAGCAGCCCGGCCCCCAGCAGCAGCGTCCCCGCTGTCCAGGCGAACGCCGATAAAGCAATCCCGGCCAGTAGAACCAGGATAGCCGCGACGAACACGCGCCGCGCGACCGCGGAGGGCGGCAGCACGCGCGACAGCTCCAGGCGCTCCCCGGCGATGGTGAGCACCAGAAACCCAATCCAGAACGGAACGGCAAGGTAAATGGGTCGCCCCGCCAGCCAAAGCAGATTGCCGAGCACCCAGCAGGCGGCTCCGAGCGCGAGCGTCAGCGTGAACAACTCGCGCTGGCGGCGATAAAACACGAGCGAGGCAGCCAACAGCACGGCACTGCCCATCGCGACGAGGATGGGAGCGATTGCGAATGGCGCGCCGAGGATGCCCGCCGCCGCGCCCAGACCGGTAAGCAGCGGGCCGAAATAGCCCCACCGCCGCGACAGCGCCACGGCGCGCTCGAGGCTGATCACGGTGCCAAAGAAACCGCAGGCCATGAGCGGCCCGTGGAGCGCGGCCAGTTCCGCGACCGGGGCCGGGAACAACCAGCCCAGTCGCGCCAGACCCGCCGCCAACCCCAGAAACAGCGATGCAAATGCGAGCACCAGCAAGGGCACTCGCCCTGCGACCGGAACGTCGGCGCTCATTCCCTCCGTCCCGGCGCTCGCCACGATAATTTCAAGCGGCCTTGGCGCTGCGCATTTTCCATAGTTCGGATTCAGCGCGGCCAGCCGAAGGTTTGCCTTGCGCTCTCCGACATCCTGTCGGGCGTCCACGGCGGTTCCCATACCAGCACGACTTCGACGGCCAGGTCCTTCGCCAACGCGGCAGCGATAGCCTTGCGCGCGTTGTCGGTGACGACATCGCCCATCGGGCAGGCGGGCGTGGTCATGGTCAGTTCGACGCGCACGCGTTCCTGCGTGATGTCGATGCGGTAAACTAGTCCGAGATCGACGATATTCATTCCGACCTCGGGATCATCCACCGAGCGAAGCGCTTCGCGTACCCTCTCCTCGGTCGGCAATGTTGGTTGCGGTTCCACGTCGGCTCCTTGAAGCGGTATATGATATGCGACTTTACTATAATACACATTTCAGGCATAATCAATACTTAATATACATCTTTTAATTTAGTCCAAGCTCCGACCATGCGCCTCACCACCTTTTCCGACTACAGCCTGCGGGTGCTGATCTACCTTGGCGTCCACGGCGAGGAAATAGCGACGGTCGGGCAGATCGCCGAGGCCTACGGTATCTCGGCCAACCATCTGATGAAAGTGGTGCACTACCTGGCGCAGG
>JACRAS010000101.1 GCA_016234705.1 Betaproteobacteria bacterium
AAATCCTACAGATCCTGAGTCTGACCATGTTCGAAACAACACCCATAAATCAATTGCTTCCAAACCCTTCGACTAATTCAGAGCCACCAATATCGCCGATCCAGGGCGTTCTCCTCTGAAAAACGTTGGGACACTACTGTGAAGGGATAAGATTTCATATTGCGAAATAGCGGCGAGCGTTTCCGGTTCATTTGCTAAGATAGCCCATTCAAGCTCTCTTTTTTCGACCGCAGTGACCACCACCGGCCATACTCTCCTCAAGCGCGTTTTCCCGTTTCTTGGCTGGCCCAGGCCGCGCGGAGAAACGCTACGCGACGACGTGCTCGCGGGAATCACCGTGGCACTGGTCGTCATTCCCCAATCGCTTGCCTACGCGCAGCTCGCTGGCGTGCCGGCGTATTACGGTCTGTACGCTTCGCTGCTGCCCTCGATCGTAGGTGCGCTGTTCGGCTCATCGGCGCAGTTGTCGACAGGACCGGTGGCCCTGACCTCGCTGCTTACGGCGGCAAGCATCGCGCCGCTTGCGCCCCCCGGCAGCGATGCGTTCATCGCCCACGCGGTTCTTCTCGCCCTGTTATCGGGCCTGTTCCAGATCGGGTTCGGCCTGCTGCGCATGGGCATGGCGATCAATCTGCTGTCACAACCGGTGCTGATGGGCTTCATCAACGCCGCCGCAATCATCATTGCGCTGTCCCAGTTGCCGCCGCTGGTCGGAATGTCCGCCAGGCAGACCGAGCATTTCCTGCTCGACACCTGGCACGTGATCGTCAATCTCGATCTGATGCATGCCACTTCGCTCGTATTCGGCGTGAGCGCAATCGCCATGCTGTTCGGTTTCAGGCGCTTCGCCCCCAGATTACCGGGCGTCCTGATCACGGTGGCGCTGCTGACGGGAATAAGCTACGCGATCGGATTCGCCGGTCTCGGCGGCCGGGTGGTCGGCGCCGTTCCGCAAGGGTTCCCGCAATTCAGCGTCCCGACGATCGACTGGGAAACGACCAAGCAACTGTTGCCGGCCGCATTCGTGATCGCCCTGATCAGTTTCATGGAGGCCATGTCGAGCTGCAAGGTCATCGCGATCCAGACCAAACGCCCTTGGGATGAAAACCAGGAATTGATCGGTCAAGGTCTGGCCAAAATCGCGGCGGCATTCAACCACACCATGCCGGTGAGCGGGTCCTTCTCCCGCTCCGCACTGAACCTCCAGGCCAACGCCCACAGCGGCATCTCCAGCCTGGTCAGCGCCTTGGTCGTATCGCTGACCCTGCTGTTTTTCACGCCTTTGCTCTATCACCTGCCCAAACCCGTTCTGGCGGCGGTCATCATGCTGGCGGTGTTCAATCTGATCAATTTCCAAAGCTTCCGCCGGGCGTGGCGCGCCAGCCGCGACGACGGACTTGCGGCCGTCATCACCTTCGCCACGACCTTGCTGTTCGCCCCCAATATACAAGACGGGATCCTCGCCGGGATCATCGCCTCGCTCGGCCTGTTCCTGTACCGCGGAATGCGGCCACGCGTGGCGATCGTGAGCCTGCACCAAGACGGCACGCTGCGGGACGCGGCACGCTTCGACTTGCCGCCGGTGCATGAACAGATCGGCATCCTGCGCCTCGACGCGTCGCTGAATTTCGTCACGGCGGCCGCGCTTGAGGATGCCGTGCTCAAAGTCGCACGCGACAAACCGCAGTTGAAGTTCATCCTGCTGACGGCCGGCGGCATCAACGACCTGGATGCGACCGGGGCGGAATTGCTGTTCAAGCTGTCGGAACGGCTGAGCCAGAATGGCATCACGCTGGCATTGAGCGCCGCGAAAAAGCAGGTGCAGGACGTGATCGAACGAACCGGCCTGGACGCCGCGATCGGCAGCGCGAACATCTACGCCACCGACCGGATCGCGGTCGAAGGACTGCTCGCGCGCGTAGCCGCATAGGTCGCGGCCGAAATTACGACCCGGACTCGGGCCGCGCGCCTTATCGCCTCCGGTAAGGAATCGCGTTCAGGACAAAACCCAGTACCATGGCCGCTAGCGTGAACAAGCTGCCGAATAACCACGGGTGGTCGTGCGCGGCATTCCAGACCCAACGCTCGATGCCTGAGAGGCGCACCCTGAAATTGCCAACGTTATGGCCGACCACTTTCCCGGATTTGACGAGCAAAGTCTCGACAGTGTAGGTCCCGATCTGCAGATCGCCCGGCAGCCGCATGTCCGCGATAAACAGCCGGTTTCCGAACACCCTGATCGCGCGGTCATCCTCGTGGTAATAGCCCTGCCTTTCCTTCAGCCGGAAAAATGCCTTGCGCCAGTCGTCCGCGGCATGCGCAGTCAACTGCGGCTCGATGCGCACCGGCACGCCTTCGAGCAGCAGTGCGTATTTCTGCTGCTCGGCCGGCGGCAGGATAGACGCGATCGGCGCGGTGGCGTAGAGGAACAGCAAACTTGGCGCGCCCGCCATTTTGACGGTGTCGCCGCCGACCCAAAACGGTCCGAGCTTGGTCTCGCGCGACAGCGTCGCCTCCTGCTGCGGCCCCACCACCTTGATGATTACGTCGCCCGGACCGATCATGGCACCCACAGCCTTCACGTCGGCTCCGGTAAAATCCGTAGAGATATCGATCTGGCTGGTTGCGGGCGCTACGACCAGCGGTTCTTCGCCCCATGACGGCGCCTGCAGCATCCAGCCGAGAACGAACAGCAGGCAGCGCGGCCAGCGTGTCATTAACGCACCTCGATCGTCAAGTCGTAGATCTCGCTCGGCGGAACCACCAGGGTCGCGACCATCTTGACGGCCACCGCGACCACGACCAGCGCGAGGATGAGACGGAGTTTTTCCGCCGGCAGGCGCGCTCCGAGCCGCGTGCCCAGCTTGGTCCCGAGCACCGAGCCGAGAATCAGAATGAGCGCGAGGAAGGGATCGACCGAATGATTGACGCCGGCCTGCATGACGCTCACCGCGGCGGTGGTGAGCAGCAACTGGAACAACGATGTGCCGACGACGATTTTGGTCGGCATCTTGAAGACATAGATCATCACCGGCACCATGATGAAACCGCCGCCCACGCCCATCAGCGAAGTCATGACGCCGACGGCTGCGCCCAATACCAACGGCCCCACGGCCGACATGCGCACCCCTGAAGCCGGGAACGCCGTCTGCCAGGGCAGGCGTTGGATCCAGGTTTGCGGCAGCGATCTTGGAGCGGCCGTGGCGTGCGCGTCGCCTGCGACGAGTGCGCCGGCACGAATGACCGCCTGGAGCGATTCGATCAGCATGCTCACGCCAATGAAGCCGAGCAGAATGACGTAAAGAAACACGACCACGTTTCCGAACTGACCCGTGCGCAACAGCACTTTGGCGAGATAGACGCCGACACCTCCGCCCAGCCAACTGCCGATCAGCAGAATCAGCCCCATCTTGAAGTCGATATTGCCGTGGCGCCAATGCAGGTAGCTTGCGCCCGACGCAGTGCCCGCCATCTGCGCCGCGCCGCTGGACACCGCTACAATGGGAGGTATGCCGGTGAAAATGAGCAGCGGTGTGATCAGGAAACCGCCGCCCACCCCGACCAGACCGGAGAGAAAGCCGACCAGAGCGCCGTACAGCGAGATCAAGACAACATTTACGTCCATATGCGCGATCGGCAGGAATAATTCCATGAGAGCATCCGCAGTTGAAAACAGGAAGTCGAAGAAAGTAGTTATTTTACCCGCTACGCGGCAACGCTCGGCAGGTGCTGAACGCGTTATCGCCATAACCATCGGGACAGCAGTCATGAAATTCATTAGCGACACCGCCGGCCGCGCCCGCATTCGTGGCTACGGCCTTCAGCGCGCGAGCGCGAGGTTGCACATCGCGGCGCTGATGCTCGTCGCCTGCGCCATGGCCGGCTGCGGCGGCGGCGCACCCAAGCTATCCAAACTGCCCGCCGACGCCGTCGTGCTCGCCTTCGGCGACAGTCTCACTTTCGGCACCGGCGCGCAACCCGAAGCGAGCTACCCGGCAATCCTGGAGAAACTCATCGGGCGCAAGGTGTGGAGCGCGGGCGTGCCGGGCGAAGTGAGCGCAGCCGGCCTGGCGCGCTTGCCCTCGGAGCTCGATTACTACCATCCCAAGTTGCTCATCCTGTGCCACGGCGGCAACGATTTCCTGCGCAAGCTCGGCGATGCCCAGGCGGCGGAAAACCTGCGCGCGATGATCCGGCTCGCCAGGCAAAAGGACATGGAGGTGGTGCTCGTCGCCGTGCCCAAGCCGGGACTGTTCCCCTCGCCGCCCGATTTCTACGCCGAGATCGCGAAGGAATTCGGCTTGCCCTACGAGGACGCGGCGTTGAAGGCAATCCTGCGCGACAACGAGCTGAAATCCGATATCGCGCATCCCAACGCCAGGGGATACGCCAAGCTCGCCGAAGCGATCGCGGCGCTGTTGAAAAAAAGCGGCGCCGTATAGCCTCCACTGCAACTTTCGGCAAGAATCATCTAACGGTGCGAGAATCGCGGCTCGATTTAACCAGGAGCGAAGCATGTTCGATCTGACAGGCAAAGTCGCGCTGATCACCGGCTCGACCAAGGGCATAGGCAAGTCGATCGCCGAGGAGATGGCGAAAGCGGGCGCCAAGGTGGTGATCTCCAGCCGCAAGGCCGAAGCCTGCGTGGAAGTGACCAAGGAACTCACCGGCAAAGGCTACGAGGCGATCTCGCTGCCCTGCAACATCGCGCACAAGGAGCAGTTGCAGCAACTGGTCGACGCGACGATGAAGCAGTGGGGGAAAATCGACATCCTGGTGTGCAACGCCGCTGCCAACCCGGTGTACGGGCCGACGGCGCAGGCTGGCGACCAGGCCTTCGATAAAATCATGGGCAACAACATAAAAAGCAACTGGTGGCTGTGCAATATGGTGATACCGCAGATGGCCGAACGCAAAGACGGCGTGGTGATCATCATCTCCAGCATCGGCGCGCTCAAGGGCAATACCGTGATCGGACTGTATGGCGTGTCCAAGGCCGCCGACACGGCGTTGGTGAGAAACTACGCCTGCGAGTGGGGGCCGTTCAACATCCGTGTCAACGCGATTCTGCCAGGCCTGATAAAGACCGATTTCGCCAGGGCACTGTGGGAAAACGACAAGGCACGCAAGGCACGCGAGGCGATGACGCCGCTCCGGCGCCTGGGCGAACCCGGGGAAATCGGCGGCATCGCGGTGTTCCTCGCCTCCAGGGCGGGCAGTTTCATCACCGGCCAAATGATCATCGCCGACGGCGGCGTGACCATCGCCTGAAGTTGATGCGATAAGCCCAACCAGTCAAGTAGTGTTGGTCGGCGGAGAAGTTCCAGCCGGTGACGAGGAGTTGCCGGAAGCGCTGCTTCGTCCAGCGCCACGGCGGATTCGATCCCCGGCCGCGTTCATGTCGATCGCCATGTTCAGGATCCTGAGCGATCCCGGTTGCCCGTTCAGACGCCCTCAAACCCCATTCGACAATTTTCAAACCCCATTGGACAATCTTATAGAGTTGACTTCGGTGTGGGAGCGACTAACATGCTGCGTATCCGCCTGCGCCTCGTTGGTCAAAAAGGGGCCAGTCGGGTGGTCTGGAGTTGTCAGGGAGCCGGTGTGATACACCGGTGAGAAGGATATTCTGCGCCGAACTTCCGGGGGCAGGTGCCGTCAGTCTGGCGCTAACGCGAAGCACAGGGAAAAGGCCAAAAAGAGGAGGGGATATCCATGGCTGCTCAAAAGTGGCGGACGGAAGACTGGGTCGCGGTCTATCTCGGTTTTCTCATCATCATTCTCACGCTTGTGGCGTTCAGTGGGAAGTTCGTAGACCTGAAGTCCGCCGGTTCCACGTTCCGGTGGACCATGGACACGCAGCTCGCGGCGCGCGCGCCGGCCTGGGGCGCGCAGCTCGACGGCGTGATCAAGGGGGCGGAGAGCAAGGGCGACAAGGGCAAGGAGCTTGCCGCCAAGGCCGGCGAGCTGAAGGCGGCCCTGCAGACGAACGAGCGCAAGGTGATCGAGAAGTCCGCGGGCGAGGTCGCCAAGGCAGCCGGCAAGGGCACCGTCGCCGCAACACTGGGCGACGACATCAAGGGCCATGCGGCGGCAAACGTCGAAGCGAAGGTCTTGACCTGGACCAACCTTTCCAAGGTGGTGTCCATCGGTATCGTGTGGTTCGTCGTCGCAATACTCGGCATGTGGTTGATCGGGGGCAAGGTCGCGCCGGGTTTCCTTATCGGTTTTCCGATCGTGTTCGCGCTCGCCTGGTTCGCCCGCTTTCTCGCCGGCAACGGCCTGTTCATCGATTACGGCATCGAATACGTGATTTTCGCGCTGTTCCTCGGGCTGCTGATCAGCAACACGGTCGGGGTGCCGGAGTGGATGAAGCCGGCGGTGCAGACGGAGTTCTATATCAAGACCGGGCTGGTCATCCTGGGAACGGCATTGCTGCTGCTCGAGATCCTGCAGTACGGCGCCCTGGGCATCATACAGGCGGTCATTGTCGTGTTCTTCGTCTGGTACTTCTGCTTCTGGCTCTGCCGCAAGCTCCGGGTGGACGATGATTTCGCGGCGATGCTGTCCTCGTCGGTCGCCATCTGCGGCGTGTCGGCGGCGATCGCCACCTGTGGCGCGATCGCGGGCGACAAGAAGAAGCTGTCCTACGTGACCTCGCTGGTGCTGATCTGCGCGGTGCCGATGATGATCATCCAGCCCTGGGTGATCAAGAACTTCGGCATCCCGGAAATCGTCGGTGGCGCATGGCTAGGCGGCACGCTCGATACCAGCGCCACCGTGGTGGCGGCGGGAGCGCTGGTCAGCGACACGGCGATGAAAGTCGGTGTCATCGTCAAGTTCGCGCAGAACGCGCTGATCGGCGTGGCGGCCTTCATCCTGGTTGTGTGGTGGACGTTCAAGGCCGGCGCGGAGCCGGGAGGCGAGAAACCGAGCGCGGGCATCATCTGGGAGCGCTTCCCCAAGTTCGTTCTCGGTTTCATCGTCGCATCGGCCCTGTTCTCCTTCGTCATCCCCGAGGGCATGGTGAGCGGCACCAAAGGCGCATTCGGCGAATTCCGCACCTGGTGGTTCGCCATGGCGTTCCTGTGCATCGGCCTGGAGACCCGATTTGGCGATCTGCTCACCATGGAAGGCGGCCGGCCGGCGCTGGCGTTCGTCACCGCGCAGATCTTCAACATCTTCTTTACCCTGATACTCGCCTATATCATCTTCGGCGGTATGATCTTCCCGGTGCCGGAGTTCAAGTAGCCGCTGTACGGCGCCATCGAGCCCCGCGCGAAGGCGGCTGAGCCGCCGCCCTCGCGCAGTCTATCGCTTGGTATGCAGGCACCGCGATGGCGCCGACGGTAAAGCAGCTCGTAAGCTGGATCAAAGGGCACGATGCGGCGCGCCCCTTCGAGGCGTTCCAGGTCGAGGTCACCTCGCGCTGCAACCTCAAGTGCGTGATGTGTCCGGTCACCGTGCTGGCCGATCGTTGGCCTGCGCGCGACATGTCGTGGGAGACGTTCGGGCGGATCGCCTTGGCGTTCGAGCGCGCGAAATGTGTCCACTTGCAGGGCTGGGGCGAACCGCTGCTTCACCGGCGCGTCTTCGACATGATCGCGCGCGCGAAGAGCGCCGGCTGCCGCGTCGGCTTCACCACCAACGGCACGCGGCTTACGCGCGCGAACGGCACGCGGCTGCTCGACCTCGGACTGGACCTCCTCGCGGTGTCGATCGCCGGCGCAAGCGCCGCCACCCATGAGGCAATCCGGGTCGGGTCGGATTTCGCCAGGCTGGTCGAGAATCTGCGGCGGTTCCTGCGACTTCGGCGCGAAAGGGGGTACACGCGGCCGAAAGTCCAGGTCTTCTACCTCATGACGAGCGCCAATTTCGCCGAGTTGCCGCGCGCGGTCGAGCTCGCCGCGGACCTCGGTGCCGACGAGCTGGTCGCGACCAATCTCGACTACGTGATCACGGCCAAGCTCGATGAGCTGAGGGCCTATTCGAGCTCGCCTCCCGCGCCGGCGTACGCCGATGCGCTCGAGCAGGCGCACCGCGTGGCGCGACGCACCGGCATCGCGTTCCGCCCGCACCGGTTACAGTTCACCGAAATGGCGGTGTGCGACCTCAACCCATTGAGGATTCTGTTCGTCTCGGCCGATGGCGAAGTGTCGCCGTGCGTGTATTCATCGCCCCTGGTGCGGTCCGAAATTCCGCGCGTGTTCGAGGGCCGGCCGGTCGAGGTTCCGGTGGTAAGCTTTGGCAACGTGAACGATCGGTCCCTGATGAAAATCTGGGAAGGAGCGGCATACCGCGAATTCCGCCAGCGATTCTCCCGGCGCATAGCGGGTGTCTCCGCCATGATGTTCGGTGCCGCCCGCGCCGTGGCTCCGGTGGAGGAGTCGCCGGAGCCGGACGCGTGCCGCAGCTGTGCCAAGCGGTACGGCGTCTGAACGAGAAGGCGTCAAGCGTCAGGAACTGGTCCGGGCTGGGTTCGACGAACAGCTAAGCGTGACCCGATACCGGGCTGGACCTCGCGCCTGTTCTCGACGTAGAGGGACCTCCGGATGACCTGCGAGGTGGAGAACCGCGAGGGGCGCGATTTAAGTCGCCGCGCATAAAGCACCTACCTCGGCGGCTTTTGCGCCAGCGCCAGCAGCTTTTCACGCAGCCACAGCTGCGCCGGCTCGCGCTGGTTACGCTCGTGCCAGATCTGCCCGACGGTGAAGCCTTCGATCGCGAGCGGCGGCTCGAAAATGCGCAGCTTGTTCGCATAGCCGCGCGCCAGGCGCTCCGGCAAAGCGCTGATCATGTCGGAGCGCGCCACGATTTCCGGCACCAGCAGAAAATGCGGCACCGCCAGCCGCGCGCGGCGCTTGCGCCCGAGCTTGGCCAGCGCGTCGTCGATGCGGGCGCTGAAACCGCTGCCGCGCACCGACACCAGGATGTGCTCCAGACTGCAGAATTTCTCCAGCGTCAGGCGCACGCCGACGCCCGGATGCCTGCGTCGCACCACCGACACTATGCGCTCCGTGTAAAGCGCCTGCTGATGCAGTCCTTCCGGGGCGTTCTGGAGTCCGGTGATGCAAAGGTCGACTTCGCCGATTTCCATCTGCTTCGCCACCGTTTGCAGATCGAGCGGCCTCACCGCCAGGCGCACCCCCGGCGCCTCGCGCTCGAGAAAATCCACCAGCGTCGGCAGCAGCGCGTACTCGACGTAGTCCGATGCCGACAAGGTAAAGGTGTGCACCGCACTCGCCGGGTCGAACGCGGTGCGCGGCCGGACGATGGCATCGATCTCGTCCAGCACCTGTTTTACCGGGCCAAGCAGCTCCAGTGCCCGCGGCGTCGGCAGCATGCCGCGCGCGCTGCGCAACAAGAGAGGATCGCCGAACAACTCGCGCAGGCGCGCCAGCAGAGCGCTCGTCGCGGGTTGCGACAAATGCAGGCGCGCGGCGGCGCGCGACACGCTGCGCTCGGCCAGCAATGCGTCCAGCGCCACCAGCAGGTTTAGATCGACATTTCTGATATCCATAGGACAGATATGTTAAATCTATAGAATCGATTCGACAAATACCCGGAAAATATTTAAATTCATTTCATTAGTTGAACAGGAGCCACGTCATGAACTTCGGCGTCGTGAAAGTGCTTGCGGCTTACCTGAGCGCCAGTGCAGCCGCGCTGGTGGCTTCGGCAAAACTGGCCTGCGTTCTAGGTGGACAGATGATGATCACCTTCAGCGGGAATTTTTTCCGCTAGGCTGCGGCAGAACAGGTTTCGCGGGACTCCTCCTCCTATACCCGCAAGGGCAGGGCAGCCGGCAAATTCCGGTCGCCCGGCCCATTTTTTTGACATCAACACGGTCTGCTCCCGGCGCGCAACTGGGCCAGGCGCAACAGATCCTCCGGCCGGTCCACGTCCCACAGCGTCGCCAACTCGCGCCAGCGCCAGTTGCGACTTGCCAGCCGTGTGCGCGTCTCCTGCATCACCGTCGCCGAGCCCCAGGCAATGTCCACGAACAGCGGCGCCGCTGGACTGCGGGCCAGGCCGATCAGCACATAGCCGCCGTCCTCTGCCGGACCGATCACCGCGTCGTTGCCGTTGGCCAGGGCGGACGCCGCCTCACGCAAATATTCCGGCGTCAGCGCCGGACAGTCGCTGCCGATCAACAACCCCGGTGAACCCTCTGCCAGAGCAAACTCCAGGGCGCGCGCCATGCGCATCCCCAGATCGCCTTCGCCCTGAGCGCGCAGGCCTACGCCGTGGTGCTTCGCGCAAGCCGAAAAAAATGCATCGTTCGTTCCCGGTGCGCACCAAAGCTCGACCTGGCCCAGCCCCGCTGCCAGGGCGGTCGAGAGCGTACGCTCGGCCAGTTGCCGGTGCAATGCCGCGGCAGCCCGCTCACCCAGCGCGGGAACCAGGCGGGTCTTCACCCGGCCCGGCGTGGGCGCCTTGGCAAAGATCATGGTGCGGCAGTTAATGGCCGCGCGTCCCGTAGCCGCGCGCCAGCCGCGCCGGCGCCACGCCGAGGGCATACTGCAAACGCAGCCACCACATCAGCACGATGGTGCGCAGTACGCCCCGGCTTTCCCAGCGGCGCGCCGAAGTGAGACAGCGCTCGCGCAGGCATAGCGGCGCCGACAGGCGGCGCAGCCGTGCGCTGATGGCGATGTCCTCCATCAACGCCTGGCCAGGGTAGCCGCCGATCGCGTCGAATGCCTCGCGGCGCACGAACATACCCTGGTCCCCGGTGCAGATACGCGTCAGGCGGGAGCGCAGATTCATCATCGTTTCCACCAGGCGCAACAGGGGATGGGCGCTGGCAATGCGCACGTCGAAGCGGCCCCAGGCGGCGCCGCCGGCGGCGAGGCCCTGCAGCACCAGACGGTCGGCCTCTTCGGGCAGGCGTGAATCGGCATGCAAGAACAGGAGCACATCGCCCGCCGCGGCGCGCGCGCCGGCATTCATCTGGCCGGCGCGGCCGGCGCTCGCCGCAAGCACCTGGTCGGCAAGGCCCTCGGCCAGATTGACCGTGTCGTCGCCGGAGCCGCCGTCGACCACGATCACTTCATGACCGAGACGGCGCAGTTCGCCCAGTGACTCGAGGGTGGAAACGATGCCTTCGGCTTCGTCGAGCGTCGGGATGATGATGGATAATCGTTTCACTGCGCGGACCATTCGATATACGGCGTCTTAGATATCGTCGAATGCCACGAGCGGATTTGCGCGCTCGCGCGCGCCAACCGTGTTTTCTGTACGGATGAAAAGCGCATCCGTACAGAAAACACGGTTACGGATAACAACAAACACAGCGTGATGGTTTTCCAAAAGATCGCCGATTGCGTGCGGACATGCTTCTCGTCCGTGCGCAATCGGTGATCCGCGCGGACGGATTGCCGTCCGCGCAAGACGGGCCGCCGCAGTTCGATCTGCCCGGGTGTATCTACGCGTCGTCGACAAGCAGCCATTGCGCGCTACGCGCGCCAACCGTGTTTTCTGTACGGATGAAAAGCGCATCCGTACAGAAAACACGGTTATGCATACAAGCAAAAACGGGTTGGGGTTATACAAGATCGTCGATTGCGTGCGGATGTGCTTTTCATCCGTACGCAATCGACGATCCGCGCGGACGGCTTTTCGTCCGCGAAAAAACGCAACTCTGCAACGACGAGGGACGCGATTCAAGTCACCACGTATAAGGGCGAGTTCGCTTCTCACCCTCTCCTCCATGCATGGAACTTCCCCGCCCAGGCGAGCAGTTTCTGCGGCGCATGATTGCGCTTCCATACCCCGGCCGCATACTTGTTCGCCTCGGCCAGCGTCGGATAGATGTGGATGGTGCCGAGGATCTTGTTCAGACCGAAACCATGGCGCATCGCCGCGACGTACTCGGCGATCAGATCGCCGGCATGCTCGCCGACGATGGTGCAACCGAGGATCTTGTCCGCACCCGGCGCGGTGAGCACCTTGACCAGGCCATGTGCCTCCTCGTCGGCGATGGCGCGGTCCAGTTCCGCGAGATCGAACACGCTGACTTCATAGGCGACGCCATTTTCCCGGGCTTCGGTCTCGTTCAACCCCACCCGCGCGACCTCGGGGTCGGTGAAGGTCGCCCAGGGTATGACCGAGTAATCCGCCTTGAACTTCTTGAAATCGCCAAACAGCGCGTTGACCGCGGCGTACCATGCCTGGTGCGCCGCCGTGTGGGTAAACTGGTAAGGTCCGGCGACGTCGCCGCAGGCGTAAATATTCGGGTACCGCGTCTGCAGGTATTCGTTGGTCGCGACGGTGCGCGTCTGCGCCAGCGGAATGCCCAGCTCCTCCAGGCCGTAGCCGCTGGTATTGGCGACGCGCCCGACGGCGCACAGCAATTCGTCGAAGGGCACGCGCACTTCCTCGCCCTGGTGCTCGCAGATCAGCACTTTCTCGCCGGCCTCCAGGATGAACTGCTTGGCCTTGTGGTTCACCAGCACGTTGATGCCTTCGGCGCGAAAGCGCTGCATCACCCTGTCGGAGACTTCCGCATCCTCGCGCATCAGGATGCGCGGCAACATCTCGACCTGGGTCACTTGCGCACCGAAGCGCGCGAAACACTGGGTCAGCTCCGACCCGATCGGACCGCCGCCCAATACCACCAGCCGGCGCGGCAGCACACGCAGGTTCCAGACATCGTCGGAGGTGTAGTAGCCGACCTGCTCGATTCCCGCTATCGGCGGCACGAAGGGACGCGCGCCGGCGGCGATGACGATGGCCCGCGCGCTCAGCGTCTGCGTGCCGCGCGCGGTTTTCACCTCGACCGACCAGGGCGTGGTGATCTTCGCCTCGCCCGCGATGCACTCCACGCCCAGCTCGGTGTAACGCTCGACCGAATCGTGCGGCGCCACCGCCTTGACCACGCGCTGCACGCGCTCCATTACCTCGGCGAAGTCGAAGGTCGTGCTGGCGGTCCTGATGCCCAGCTCGTGGGCGCGCTTGACCTGGGAAATGAACTTGGCCGAGCGGATCAGCGCCTTGGACGGCACGCAACCGGTGTTCAGGCAATCGCCCCCCATTTTGTGCTTTTCGATCAGCGTCACCTTGGCCTTGACCGCAGCCGCGATGTAAGCCGCCACCAGGCCCGCGGAACCGGCGCCGATCACGACCAGGTTGCGCTCGAAGCTGCCCGGTTTCACCCAGTCGGCATAGACCTTGCGCGCCCTGACCCTATCGACGATTTTCTTCGCCATCAGCGGGAAAACGCCCAGCAGCACGAATGAGCCGATCAGTTCGGCCGAGAGGATATCTCCGGGCGCGTCGATCCTGGCGATCTGGGTGCCGGCGTTGACATAGACCACAGTGCCGGCCAGCATGCCCAGCTGGCTTACCCAATAGAAGGTCCAGGCCTTCATCGACGTCAGGCCCAACGCCAGGTTGATCACGAAAAACGGGAATGCGGGCACCAGGCGCAGGGTGAAAAGGTAGAAGCCACCCTCCTTTTTCACGCCGGCATCGATGGCGTCCAGCTTGTCGCCGAATTTCTGCCGGACCAAATCCCGGAACAGGAAGCGCGAAGCAAGAAACGCCAGCGTCGCGCCGAGGCTGGATGCGAACGACACGATCAAGATGCCCCAGGCGAGGCCGAAGATTGCGCCGACTGCCAGGCTCATGATGGCGGCGACCGGAAGCGACACCGCCGTAATCACGACGTAAAGCGCGAAGAACGCGAGCGCGGTGGCGAGCGGGTTGGCCCGGTAGTAGAGGTCCAGTGCCGCCTGCTGCGACTTGAAATAATCGAGTCGGAAATACTGTCCCAGGTCAAAGGCGAAAAACGCAGCGATCAGCGCCGCTGCCACCGCGATCAAGGCGATCTTGCTTGTTTTCATCATCCCCTCTCGCCGCCGCGGCAACTGGAACCTTGCCCGGCAGTACAGCCGGGCAATACGACGGACATCAGTCGCGGCCTTGCACCGCGTTGGCCCGCAGCGCGATCTGCGTCCACACGCGGTCGATAACGACGAGCACGTCGTCCGCGCTTTGCAGGCGTTCGGCCGGATCCTTGGCCATCATGCCATCGAGCAGCACCTGGTATTCCTCCAGCGCCTGCGGCAGCCGCGGTATCGGCGCGTGCACGTGCTGCGAGATCAATTCGACGATGGAATCGCCCCGATACGGCCGCTGGTTCATGAGCATCTCGTAGAAAATGATGCCCAGGCTGTAGATGTCAGAGCGCGCGCTCGCCGGTTTGCCGTTGGCCTGCTCCGGCGAGATGTAATAGGGGGTGCCGAAGAACTCGCCGTGCACGGTGCGTTCCATCGACCCCTCGGTCCGCTTGGCGATGCCGAAATCGGCCAGCACCATGGTGCCGTCCGCACTCAGCATCATGTTCGCAGGCTTCACGTCGCGATGCACTATGCCGAGGCGATGGATCTCCGCCAGAGCAGCGGCGGCCTGCGCCAGCAGCGACAGCGCCTGGCGCGGAGTCAGGCCCCCGGCGATGACGTCCTTCAGGCTGCCGCCGGTGAAATACTGCATGGCGATATAGGCGTAATCGTCGGTAAACCCCTTGTCGAATATCTTGACCACGTTGGGATGGTCGATATCGGAAATCAGCGCGGATTCCTGGATGAAGCGCTGCAGCAACTGCTTGTCGTCGCTCGGCCGCGCGTTGAGGATCTTCAGCGCCACCTGCGTGCCGTCCGTTTCGCGCTCGGCGAGAAACACGTTGGACATTCCGCCCTCCCCGATCTTCGACAGCACGCGATAACCTTTGATTTGCAGCGGCCGGCCCGCGGCCAGCGCACGCGACAGATCGCTGGTTATGATGCGCAGCGTTTCGGACAAGGCCTCCTTGGCGGCGCGCGCGGTCATGTTTGCATTTTCGGCCAGAGCCGCACGCACCGAGGCCGGCACCTCGATCGGCCCCTCCGACGCGCCCGCAACGGCGCCGATGCCGGTGACTTCCAACGCCTCGATCGGCGCGTTGCGTCCGCGCAGCTCAAGCTGCCGCGACTGACCGGTGCTCACTATGCTCCCGGCCATGCTGACCGTAGCAGCGCTCGCCACCACCGGCCAGCCCAGTTCCTTGGTCTTTCCCTCCAGTCGCGAGGCCACATTGACGCTGTCGCCCACCACAGTCAAGTCCTCGGCGCCCGGCGGCCCGATGCGCACCTCCATCAGGTCGCCGGTATGAATGCCTACGCCGGTGGCGAATTCGGGTAAGTCTCCCATGTCGAAGTGCTGCTTGAACCAGCCGCCAAAACCGTTCGCGGCCAGCACCACGCCCAAGCCCGCGCGAACTGCGCGGCGGGCGTGATTGTCTTCGCCGTCCTCGTCACGCGCCTCGAACACCACCATAATGCCGTCGCCGATCAGCTTCGCGATGCGCCCGCCGTTGCGCACGATCGGCTGGCACACGGACTCGAAATAGGCGTTGAGCAACTCGGCGATCTGGCCCGCGGTGAGACGCTCGGAATAGGTGGTGAAATTGCGGATGTCGGCGAACAGCACCGTGGCCACGGCCATTTTCCCGGTCATGCCGGCGGTTTCCGCGAACGCCAGCGGCCGCTCTTGTTCGGCGCCGGTTAGGCTCTGCCGGTACCAGCGCCTGAGCTCGTCGTTTCCGGCGACCAGGCGCTCGGCGAGCGAGCGTGCCGTGCTCTCGTATCTTTTCAGCCTCGAATTCACGGCTTCGATCAACTCGTCGCGCGTGAACGGCTTGTTCAGAAAATCATCTGCGCCGAGGTTCATGCCGCGGCGCATGCTGCTCCTGTCGTTGAGCGCGGTAAGAAAGATGAAAGGCGTATCGACGAAACGCGGATCGGCGCGCAGCGCCTCCAGCATGCCGAATCCGTCCAGCTCGGGCATCATCACGTCGCTGAGTATCAGGTCCGGCGCGAAGCTCTTGGCATGCTCGATGCCGGCGCGGCCGTCCTCGGCCGAGTCCAACGTGTAACCTTCCCCTTTCAGCATCAGCGTCAGGTTCAGGCGGATCGACGCCTCGTCCTCGACCACCAGGATTTTCTTCATGGCCGCTCTTGCCCCAGACATCGCCTGATCGCGCTGCGCAGCTGCTCCAGGTCGAACGGCTTGGCCAGCACTTCGGTGGCGCCGCGGCGCAGGCCCATGGCGCGCGCCTCCTCGTCCATGGCGGCGGAGAACAGCAGCACGGGAACTTCGGCGGACTGCGGGTCGGCACGCACCGTCTCCAGCACCGCGTAGCCGCCCAGGTGAGGCATGATGACGTCGCAGATAATGAGTTCCGGGCGGAACTGCCTGATCTCGGCGAGACCTTGCTCGCCGTCGGCCGCCCAGACCAAATCGTGCCCCTCGATCCGCAGCAACTGCCGCATGAATTCGAGATTCGACCGGTCGTCGTCGATGAGCAGCACCCGCGCCATGATCAAGTCGCCTTCGCCACCGGCGCCAGCGGCAGCCGCACGCTGATGCGGGTGCCGGCATCAACCTTGCTATCGATCGAGATGGTGCCGCCGTGCAATTCCACCGCTTTCTTTACGATTACCAGCCCGAGTCCGGTGCCCTGGCGATTGCCGACGTTGGAGGCGCGATGAAAACTCTCGAACAGGCGCGCCTGATCTTCAACCGGTATGCCTATGCCCTGGTCACCCACCTCGATGAGGGCTTTGCCATCGCGCTCGGCCAACTGCAACGAGACCGTACTCCCCGCGGGAGAGTACTTTACCGCGTTGGAGAGCAGGTTGGTGAGGATGTGACGCAGCAGCTTTTCGTCCAGATTCAGGTTGCCGCGCTCGAACTGCTGCTCGAATTGAATGACATGCTGCTTGGCGACACCCGGGCGCAATTCCTCCACCACCTTGCGACACAGTTCGCGCAGATCCACCGGCTTCGGCTCGAATTGCAGGGCGCCCGCCTCGGCCTTGCCGATGACGAGCACGTCCTCGATCATCGCGTTCATGCGCTTGACCGCGCCCTGTATGCCGTGCAGCATTTTCAGCTTGTCTTCGGCGGAGAGGCCGTCCGAATAATGCTCCAGCAGTTCGGCGGAGGACAGAATGGTCGCCAGCGGCGTGCGCAGCTCGTGCGATGCGATGGAAACGAACTTGGACTTCATCTCCGACAGCTCTTTTTCGCGCTGCAGGGCAGAGAGCAACTCGACCTCGGCACGCTTGCGCTGGGTGATGTCGACGTTGGTCCCGGCCATGCGCAACGCGCTGCCGTCGCCGGCGCGCTCGACCACGCGGCCGCGGCTGAGCACCCAGACCCAGTCCCCGCTCGCCGTCTTGAGGCGATGCTCGATGCGGTACAGGGGACGCAGGCCCTCGATGCAGTCGGTTTGCGCCTGGCGCACCGCTTCGACATCGTCCGGGTGCACCAGCGGCGCCATCTCCTCCAGCGTGAGGTAGCGCTCGCGCGGTTCGTCGCCGGTCATCTGCGCCAGCGCCGCATCCAGATAAATGGTGCCGCGCCTGGCGTCCCACTCCCAGATCGAGATCGCCGAAGACTGCATCGCCAGATCGAGCCGCTCCTTGGTCTGCTGCAGCGCCGCCTCGGCCAGCTTGCGCTCGGTAATGTCGCCGATACCGATGATGATTCCAGCCTGCGGCTCGGCCGCGTCGATGGCGCGGCTGTCCGTGAACACCCAAATCGGGTTGCCGTCCTTCTTGCGCAACAGGAGTTCGGCGGAATAGCTCTCGCCTTGCGCCAGACGGGCATAGGCGTGGCTGCCGGCTTGCATGAAATCCTCGTCGGACTGGAACCAGACCTGCGCAGGCTGCCCGGTAATTTCTTCGGACGGGTAGCCGAGGATCTCGGCAAAGCGCCGGTTGCATTTCAGCACGGTACGCCGGCTGACAAATGCAATTCCGACGGCTGCGGTATCGAAAATCAGCTGCTGCTCGGCCAGCGCCGCGGTCAGGGACTTTTCGGCGACGCGCAATTTCTTCAGCAACAGCGCGTTCTCGTGGCCGTAAGCCAGCGTTTCGATCAGGGCGTAATGGTTGGACAGGTACAAACCCAGCAGCACGGTCGCGAACACCAGCATCAGCAGCGCGGTGGAGGTATTGAGTCCGCCGCCAAAGGTCAGCAGCATCGCCACCATGGGCGCGAGAATGGGCAGGATGAAGCTGGTGAAAGCCTTCGGGCTGGGCGCGAGCGAGGGCGGCAGGCCCATGGCGATGCTGCTGATGAGGAACGTGACCGTGAGTTCCTGCAGCGAAGTCGGCGTATGGCCGATGAGCATCAGTGCCAGACCCCAACCGGCGCCGACCAGGGCACTGGCCAGGCAGAAATAATTTTCCCACTGCGCTGCGTCCTCCGCCGCCGGCTGACGGCGGCGATAAATCCGCGCCATCGCGTAGCGCACCGCGCTGGCCACGCCGAGCCAAATAAACCAGATGACGATCAGGTTGACACCGATGTAGCCCCACATGGCAAATGCGGTGACGCTCGCGGCTACCAGGATGATCGGGACATCGGTACCCGACAGCCGGTAGAGCATGGAAACGCGTTCCGGCAGGTACTCGACCGAGGACGTGGCGGCGATCCGGCTGCGCAACTTCGTTAGCATTGTCACCTTGGATCCTCTGTCGTCTGCGCCGGCGCGGAGCCGCCCGCGGATTTATTCAGGGCAATTATTCTACTACCATTCAACTGCTGCCGAATCCGTCGGGACGCACAATATTCGCCCATCCAAAAAGGTGTTCCGGCGTTCGAGCAAACGACCCCATCGAGCTGTCATTGCTCTCGGCGCACGCCCGGTGCGCGGTTCAATACCCCGCTGCTCCGGCGCCGGCAGATATTGCGGCGCTTTGCGGTACAATCCCTGCCGTAACGCTCGCTCGGATGCGCATGGGCCACCGTCTCACAAAAATCTATACCCGAACCGGCGACACCGGCGACACCGGCCTCGGCGACGGCACGCGCGTGTCCAAGGACAGCCGGCGCGTGCACGCGCTGGGCGAAGTCGATGAGTTGAATTCGACCATCGGCCTGCTGCTCGCCGAGGAACTGCCCGCCGGCGTGCGCGCGGCGCTGGCCGGCATTCAGCATGAGTTGTTCGACCTGGGCGGCGAAGTCTGCATTCCGGGACATACCAGCATGAGCGAGCGCCAGGTTAGCCGCCTGGAAGCGCTGCTGGACGACTACAACCGGGACCTCGCCCCGCTCAAGGAATTCATTCTGCCCGGCGGGACGCGCGCTGCGAGCCTGGCCCACCTGGCGCGCACCGTCTGCCGCCGCGCCGAGCGTGCGCTGGTGTCGCTCTCCCGCGCCGAGCCGGTCGGAACTGCGGCCCGAAAATATCTGAATCGTTTGTCCGATTTGCTGTTCGTTCTGGGGCGGGTGCTGAACCGCGCCGGCGGCGGCAGCGATGTATTGTGGCAGCGCGGAAAAACAACAGAAAAGGGAAAAGGCGGGCGCGAGAAGTAACACCGCGGGCTCTGTCGCATTTGTCTCCTGCCTCGGGTACACAAGCCGCGCAACGCGCGGGCGGTCCCAAAACAACACAGAACACAAGCCCCCGTGTCCTCGGCGCCGGCATCCGACTCGAGATTTCCGAAATGCTATTCCACGAACGCCTCCTCGCGCGTCTTGCGCACCGCGGGCGCCAGGGTGATCAGCAGCAGCACTATGGCCATGCCGAGCAACACGCCGCTGATCGGCTTGGTGACGAACACCGACGGGTCGCCGCGGGAGAGCAGCATCGCCCGGCGCAGATTCTCCTCCATCAGCGGCCCGAGGATGAAGCCCAGGATCAGCGGCGCCGGCTCGCATTCGAGCTTGACGAATACATAGCCCAGAAGCCCGAAGAGCGCCGTCAGCGTTACGTCGAAGGGCTGGTTCGACAAACTGTACACGCCAACGCAGCAAAACAGCAGGATGGCCGGGTAGAGCAGCCGGTAGGGCACGGTCAGCAGTTTCACCCACATGCCGATCAGAGGCAGGTTCAGGACCACCAGCATCAGGTTGCCGATCCACATGCTGGTGATCATGCCCCAGAAGAGTTCCGGCCTCTCGGTCATCACCTGCGGCCCGGGGGCAATGCCCTGGATCATCATCGCGCCTATCATCAGCGCCATCACCGGGTTGGACGGGATGCCCAGCGTAAGCAGGGGAATGAAGGACGTCTGCGCGCCGGCGTTGTTGGCCGCTTCCGGCGCGGCGACGCCGCGGATTTCGCCCTTGCCAAAGTTGGACGGGTCACCGATCTTCTTCTCTATCGTATAGGCGGCAAACGAGGACAGCAGCGCCCCGCCGCCGGGCAGGATGCCGAGCATAGAACCGATGGCGGTGCCGCGCAGGACGGCGCCGGAACTGTCCTTGAGGTCTTTCCAGGTCGGCATCAGGCCGGTGACCTTGTTGACGAACACTTCGCGGGCCTCGCCCTGTTCGAGATTGACAATGATCTCGGCGAAGCCGAATAAGCCCATGGCGACCCCGACGAAGCCGATGCCGTCGGAGAGCTCCGACACGCCGAAGGAGAAGCGCGCGACGCCGGAATTGACGTCGGTGCCGACCAGGCCCATCAGCAGCCCCAGGATGGTCATGGCGATCGCCTTCACCAGCGAGCCGCGCGCCAGCACCGTCGCGCCGACCAGTCCCAGCACCATCAGCGAAAAATATTCGGCCGGGCCGAATTTCAGCGCGACTTCGGCCAGCGGCGGCGCGAACAGGGCGATGACCACCGTGGCGACGCAGCCGGCGAAGAAAGAGCCCATGGCCGCGATCGCCAGCGCCGGACCGGCGCGGCCGTTGCGCGCCATCTGGTAACCGTCGAGGCAGGTGATCACCGAGGAGGACTCGCCCGGCAGATTGACCAGGATGGCCGTGGTCGAGCCGCCGTATTGCGCGCCGTAGTAAATGCCGGCGAGCATGATCAGCGCCGAAATCGGCGACAGGTTGAAAGTCACCGGCAGCAGCATGGCGATGGTGGCGAGCGGCCCGATGCCGGGCAGCACCCCGATCAGCGTGCCAAGCAGCACGCCGAAAAAGCAGTACATCAGGTTTTGCAGACTCAGCGCGACGCCGAAGCCGATACCCAGGTTGTGGATCAGGGCAAAATCCATGCTTATTCTCCCGGCCACAGGTTGAACGGCAGTCCCAGGCCCTTGACGAACGCATACACGCTGAAGATCACCAGCACGATGGTCAGGATCACGATTTCCTTGTTGCGGAAATCGTGGCCGCCGGCCGCGCTGAGCACGATCAATATTGCGATCGCCAGCACCAGGCCCAGCGGTTTGAGCGCGTAACCGAAAATCACCACTGCGAGCAGGATCAGGAACATCGACTTCGGCCCGAATGCGCCGATGAACAGGAGCAGCGACAGCAAGGCGAGTGCAGACTGCAACATCTGCAGCATCGGCGCATCCTTAAGCTGACTATCGGCGAAGTAGAAGTAAGTCGCCCCTCCGACCACGATCGAGGCAACCAGCAGCAGCGGCCGGAAGGTGAATACCTTGAGCGGATGCGCAAACTTGGAGACGAATGCGCGGAAGAAAACTATCGCGCCCAGGACTGCGAGCAGGCCGCCCAGCACGGTGGGAAAATACGCCGGACCCATGCGCACCGCCGAACCCATCGGATAGTTTTGCGAGACCACCGCGAACCACAGGCCGAAGCCGATGAACATCAGCCCGGCCCAGAAATCCTTGCCGTTTTTTATATGCATTGCCTCCTCCTCCGATCAGTGCCGCCCGCCATTCTGCCACATTCGTAAAGCAGTGGCGTAAGGTTTCGCCAGTATCGCGGGGCCGGCTTCAATTGCCGTTCTTGTCCATCAGCCCCACCAGCTTGACGCTGGTCTGGCGCAAGCGCTGCGACAGCATCAGCACCAGTTCCATCAGAATTTTCGCCCCCAGGATGGGCTGTTCCAGAATGATGCGCGCCAGGTTTTCGCGCGCCAGCACCGCGATCACGCAAGGCTCCGCCGCGACGCAGGTGGCGAAGCGCGGTTCGCCGTCTATCATGGACATTTCGCCCAGCGTTTTTCCGGCATCGACCGTGGCGATGAGCTTGGGCGTATTCCATCGATCCTGCTTGAAAACTTCCACGCTGCCTTCGATCATCAGCAGCATGAAATCGCCCTGCTCGCCTTCGTGGATGATCTCCTGACCGGGTCCGGCGCGGTAGGCGTCCATGAAGTGGCTCATCAGGCGGATTTCCGCCATATTGAAGTTCTCGAACAGCGGCGAATAGCTGATCATGCGATGCATCTGCCCGGCGAATTGGGTCGCGTCGCCCATGTATTCCAGGTGCGCCAGGTGATCGCGTCCGGCATTTTCAGCCATAAGGTCTTGGTCCGAGACAGGCGGATCGGGCGGCTCCGGGGAGGCACCGCCGGCGAACCCGGCGTCTTCGGATTATGCCGAAACCGGGGGCTAAGCTCAAATCGAATTTGCCCTCACCGGATCAGCCACAGCGTGACGCCCAGCCAGAGGGCGACGACGACGAGCATATGCGCGTCGCCCAGCAGCGTCCACGCGGGGTCTTCGCCGCCGCGGCGGTGCACCAGAAAAATGTAGCGAAAAAGACCATACAGAACAAACGGCAGGGTATAGATCAGCTTGTCGGTGCGGTGCAGCGCAATGGTGTCCGGACTGACGCTGTACAGACTGTAACTGACGATGACGCCGGCGGCGCTGATGGCCATCATGGTATCGAGCAGCGCCGGACTGTAATCGTACAGAACCGCACGCTGGCCGGCGCCGTCGGAACCATTGCCGTCGCTCGCCATCAGTTCGGCGCGGCGCTTGGCAAAGCCGAGAAAAACGGTCAGCAGCAGGCCGCACAGCAGCAGCCAGTACGAGGGGACGATATTCACCCCCCAGGTGCCGGCAAAAATGCGCAGCATGAAGCCGGCGGCGATGATGAACACGTCGAGGATGGCGATGTTCTTCAGGCCGGCGCTGTAGGCGAGGTTGAGCGCCAGGTAAGCCAGGAGGATGGCCACCACAATAGCGGAGGCCGCGGCGCCCAGCGCCAGTCCCGCTGTTCCGCAGACAAGCGCGAGCGCGTATGCCTGACCCATGCTCACCGTACCGCTGGCCAAAGGCCGCTTGCGCTTCAGCGGATGGGCGCGGTCCGCCTCGCGATCGAGCACATCGTTGAGTGCATAGACGCAGCTGGACATCAGGCAGAATCCGGCGGCGGCAACAAGCACGCTGCCTCTGAGCTTCCAATCGTCGCCGACGTCGCTGAACAGCAGGCCGACGAAAACAAAGCCGTTCTTGACCCACTGATGCGGGCGCAGCAGTCTGAGCAGTTCCAGCGGCAGCGCGGTGGCCCTAGCGGGTGGAACAAGGTTCATCGGGGAAATAGCGTTCGCAAAAGTAACAATGACCCAGCGGCAGGTAGGACGGCATTCTATAGTAACGCTCACGCAGCGGCCGCAGAACCCCGGCGCGGTATCTCGGATAGTCGAAGCCCTGACCGAGCACCAGATAAAAGCTGGCGCCGTGCAGTTCGAACCGGCGCAACTCCACCGCGGCGAAATAAGGCGTGTAATCGGCCGGATCGGGCGGGTTCTTGCGCAGCACCAGGATGTTCTTCCCCGCCAGCGTCCTGAAATCGGTAAGGATATCGTCGTGGCGTCCATGCGAGGACGCGCTACCGAACACGAAAAAGTACTTGCCCGAGGCGTAGGACGCCGTCACCGCCGGTGAAAACCCGTCGGCGGAGAATGCGTACTTTCCCGCATAAGGCTCGAGCCGCTGCAGCAGCTCGGCCGTGTTGACGTGAAACACGATGCCATCGTAGAGCCGGCTGTTCTTCCACACCTCGAGCGGCAGCAGGCTGGCGCCCACGATCCCCGCCACGTGGATCACCGAAAATGCGAACAGATAAACAACAGACTTCTTCAACTGCGCGGCGCTGAGCACGAGCGCCGCAGCCATGAAGAAAAACGGCACGAATGAAAGCAGCCAGTGCAGGCCGATCTGCTTCGCCAAGGCAAGCAGGGCGAACACGGCGAGCGGCGCCATCCAGGCGAGCATGAAAAACCGTGCGCGCGAATCGGCGAGCCTCTGTCTCAGCGCAACGCGGCCGCGCCAGAATTGGTAGAGCGCGACCGGCGACAACATGTACAGCAGGCTCAGCAGATACAGCGCCGGCGTGCGCAGCGACCAGCCTGCGTCGCCGTGCCGGTTGTACACATTGAACATCAGGTTGGCCCAGCAGTGGTTGTAGTTCCACCAGGCGTTGAGCGCGGCGAACGGCAGCACCAGCGCAAATGCGAGCGCGAGGCCGCGCCAGTTGCGCCGGCCGGCGGGTTGGATCAGGACGAACGCCAGATACGCCAGCCCCAGCAGGACGGCGAAATATTTCGACAGGAACGCGAGGCCCAGCAGGGCGCCGGACACTGCATACAGCAGCTGCGATTCGCGCCGCAAGGCCGCGGCGAAGCATAGAGCGGAAAGGAAGGAGAACAGCACCAGCGGCGTATCGGTGGTGATGAGCACGTTCCAGACATTCACCGGAAGCAGCAGGAATGAGAGTGCTGCAAGATAGGCTTTGCTTTCGTCGGCCGGCCGCAGATATTGCAGCATGGCGAAAGCCACCAGCGCGGGCAGGACGATCACCGGCAGGCGCAGCACCCATTCGGCCCTGGACAACTTTAGCAGTAGAGCCAGGATCCAGCCGACCATGGGGGGGTGATCGTAGAAACCGTAGTCGGGATAGACGCCCCAGTAGATGAAGTAGGCCTCGTCGCCGGTCATCGGCAGCGCCATGGCGAGCCAGAACTTGAATGCCAGCGTCAGCAGCAGCGCGACGTAGAAGGCGGCGCGCAGCGGCAGCGCGGCCTGCCCGGAGAAGGTTTGCATGTACGCGATTATAGGTGCTGCCGGCTTTGAGCGGCGCGCACTAAATACGGCGCATACAGCAATTCAAATGCCGACGCATGCCAAAAGCAACCATTGCGCGCTCTGCGCGCCAACCGTGTTTTCCGCGCGGATGGAAAACACATCCGCGCGGAAAACACGGTTCTGAAAAAATCCAGGGCGATTTGGTTTTCCCCGAGATCCTCGATTGCGCACGGATGCGCTTTTCATCCGGGCGCAATCGAGGATCCGCGCGGACGGGGCGCCGTCCGCGCAAGCTCAATCGCTACAGACGGCTTGTCGTCCGCGCAACATTGCAACTCCGCGACAACAGTGTCCACGAGGATATGCAAGGGCAGCCGACGCGCGGCCCTATTCCTCGGCCTCGCGCACCAGCCGGCGCTTGCGCACCGCCTCGGCCAAGCGCTCGAGCATCTTGACGCTGTCGTCCCAGCCGATGCAGGCATCGGTGACGGATACGCCGTATGAGAGCGGCTTGCCCGGCACCAGGTCCTGCCGCCCTGGATGCAAATGCGATTCCGCCATCACGCCGATGATGCGGTCCTCGCCTGCCGCAATCTGACCGGCCACGTCGGCGCACACATCGATCTGATGCAGATAGTTCTTGGAGCTGTTGGCATGGGAAAAATCGACCATCAGGCGTTGCTCCAGCCCGGCCGACGCCAGCTGCTTGGCCGCGACGGCCACGCTCGCCGCGTCGTAGTTGGGCGTGGGCCCGCCGCGCAGGATCACATGGCAGTCCTCGTTGCCGTTGGTGGAGACGATGGCCGAGTGCCCGCCCTTGGTGACCGAAAGGAAATGGTGCGGCTGGCGCGCGGTCTTGATCGCGTCCACCGCAATGCGGATATTGCCGTCGGTGCCATTCTTGAATCCGACCGGACAGGACAATCCGGAGGCAAGCTCGCGGTGGACCTGCGATTCGGTGGTGCGCGCGCCGATCGCGCCCCAGCTCACCAGGTCGGCGATATACTGCGGCGTGATCATGTCGAGGTACTCCACCCCGGCCGGCACGCCCAGTTCGTTGACATCGAGCAGCACCTTGCGCGCAAGGCGCAGGCCCTCGTTGATGTGGAAGCTGCCGTCCAGGCGCGGGTCGTTGATGAGGCCCTTCCAGCCCACGGTGGTGCGCGGCTTCTCGAAATAGACACGCATCACGACGAGCAGATCGGCTGCGTGCTTCGCCTTTTCCCGCGCCAGGCGCCGGGCATATTCCAACGCCGATTTCGGCTCGTGGATGGAGCAAGGCCCCATGATCACCAGCAGCCGGTCGTCCGCGGCGTGCACGATGGCGTGTATGCCCTGGCGCGCTTCGTAGGTGACCCGCTCGGCGGTCTCGGATACGGGAAACTCGCGGATCGCGTGCGCGGGCGGCGCGAGTTCCTTGATTTCGCGGATGCGGACGTCGTCAACCTTGTAGGTCATGATTTCTCCTTGGCGCTGATAAGTCCGCGGGCGGCGGGAAACTTCCGCGGGGATCGGCGGTTGGGCGATGCTGGTTGGGGCGGCGGTGGTCATTGTGCAGACTCCAAGTTGGCGCTTCCTGCCGGGCGCACCAAAAAAAAACCGCCAGGCTTTCGGCACTGGCGGTTTTTTAGGAATGTTCGGGCGAGTACTTAGCTCAATCCCTCCGCCAGCGGCTGGGGAAAGTGATAAAAGCCAAACCAGAAGGCGTACGCGCGGTTCATTTCAAATGTCTCCAAGGCGAATTCAAACACGATTCGCACCAAGTTGGCAAGCGCTACTCCTCGGCAGGTTCCAAACCGCGGCCGCGCAACCAGTCGGCGAGGGCCAGTCCGGTGCCGAACTTCCACGGCCGCAGCCGCGCCGGCTTGATCGCGCGGTAGTCGACCAGTTCCTCATTCAGGCTGATCACCCCTGCCGCCTCCACGTGGTAGGCGATGATGAGCTCGTTCTTGCGCTCGAAGGGATAGACGCCGACAAGACTCGTTGCCTTGGCGTCGAGGTCGAGCTCCTCCTTCACTTCGCGCTCCACGCCCTGCTGCGGCGACTCGCCGCGCTCGAGAAAGCCGGTGACGAGTCCGTACATGTTCTCCGGCCAACTGCGATTGCGCGCGAGCACCACCCTGCCCTCGTGCTCGACGATCGCCGCAACCACGGGAATCGGGTTGTCCCAATGGACGTAGCCGCAAACCGCCTCCGGGCAGGCCATGCGGCTTGCGCCGCCCAGTTCGACCTGCGCCAGCGGCGACGCGCAGCGCGGACAAAAGCGTTCGCTCATATTGCCCTCTTTAGCCGGAACATCCGCTACCCCTAGATTGAAAGCTTTTGCTGCACCCATGCCTGCACGGACGCAAGCGCGGCGGGCAGCTTGGCCGCATCCGTGCCGCCGGCCTGGGCCATGTCGGCCCGTCCGCCGCCCTTGCCGCCGATCTGCTGCGCAACGAAATTGACCAGTTCCCCGGCTTTCACTTTCCCCGTCAGATCGGAGGTGACCCCCGCGATCAGGCTCACCTTGCCGCCCTCGGCGGAGGCGAGCACGATGGCGGCCGGCTTGAGCTTGTCCTTCAGCTTGTCCAGGGTCTCGCGCAAGGCCTTCGCATCGGCGCCATCGAGCGCCACGGCGAGCACCTTCGCGCCCTTTACCTCGACCGCCTGCGATGCGAGATCATCGCCCTGCGCCGACGCGACTTTCGATTTCAAGCGTGCGAGCTCTTTCTCCAGCGCTCTGGCGCCGTCGATGATTTGGGAAACCTTCTGGCTTATTTCCTGCGGTTGGGCCTTGAGCACGCCGGCAACCTCGCTCAACTGTGCCTGCTGCTCCTGCACCCAGGCCAAGGCGCCGTCGGCGGTGACCGCCTCGACCCGGCGTATGCCCGCCGCCACGCCCGACTCGGACACGATCTTGAAAAAACCGATGTCGCCGGTGCGGCGCACGTGGGTGCCGCCGCACAACTCCGTGGAAAACTCGCCCATGCCGATGACGCGCACCTCGTCGCCGTAGTTCTCGCCGAACAGCGCCATCGCGCCGGCCTTGATGGCATCGTCGTATTTCAGCACCCGCACCGACACCTCGGTATTGCGGCGCACCTCGTGGTTGACCAGTTCCTCGACCTGGCGCAACTGCGCCTCGGCCATCGGTTCGTTGTGCGAGAAATCGAAGCGCGTGCGCTGGGCATCGACGAGCGAACCCTTTTGCTGCACGTGGGCACCGAGCACCTTGCGCAGCGCCGCGTGCATCAGGTGCGTGGCCGAGTGGTTCCACGCCGCGCGCGCGCGCGCCACGCTGTCCACCGCGGCCATGACGCGGTCGCCGACGCGCAGACGCCCGGCCTTGAGTTCGCCCTTGTGGCCGAACACCTCGGCCTGGATTTTCTGCGTGTCCTCGACGCTGAAGCTGCCGTTCACACCGGCGAGTTCCCCGCGGTCGCCCACCTGGCCGCCGGACTCGGCGTAGAACGGCGTGCGGTCGAGCACCACCACCGCAGTGTCGCCGGCGGCGATCTCGTCAACCGACGCCCCCTCGCGGTACAGCGCCGCCACGGTGCCTTCGAGCGTGAGGCTGTCGTAGCCATGGAACTGCGTCGGCCGGCCGGAATACTCCACGCCGGCGGATACCGCGAACTTGGACGCGGCGCGCGCGCGCGCGCGCTGGCGCTGCATCGCCGCCTCGAAGCCGGCGTAATCGACGCGCACGTCGCGCTCGCGCGCGATGTCCGCGGTGAGATCGACGGGAAAGCCGAAGGTGTCGTAAAGCTGGAATACAGTCTCCCCGTCGAGCAACCGGTCCTCGCGCGTGAGCGCGCCTTCGAGCACCTTCATGCCGTGCTCCAGCGTCTCGGCGAAGCGCTCCTCTTCCGTCTTCAGCACCCGGGTCACGCGTTCCTTCGCCTTGGAGAGCTCCGGATAGGCCCCGCCCATGACGCGCGCCAGATCCTCGACCAGGCGGTGGAAGAAGGGTTCGGTCTGGCCGAGCTTGTAGCCGTGGCGGATGGCGCGCCGGATGACGCGCCGGAGCACGTAGCCGCGTCCCTCGTTGCCCGGAATCACGCCGTCGACGATGAGAAAGGAGGTCGCGCGGATGTGATCGGCGATCACCTTGAGCGAATTGCTCGCCAGATCCTTGACGTGGGTCTCGCGCGCCGCCGCCTTGATCAGGTCCTGGAACAGGTCGATTTCATAGTTCGAGTGCACGCCCTGCATCACCGCCGCGATACGCTCCAGCCCCATGCCGGTGTCCACCGAAGGCTTGGGCAGGGGATGCAGCTTGCCCGCCTCGTCCCGGTTGTACTGCATGAATACCAGGTTCCAGTTTTCGATGTAGCGATCGCCGTCCGCGTCGGGCGAACCGGGCGGCCCGCCGGCGATTCCGGGGCCGTGGTCGTAGAAGATTTCGCTGCAGGGGCCGCACGGGCCGGCTTCGCCCATCTGCCAGAAATTGTCCGAGCCGCCGCCGGGCTTGTCGCCGATGCGGGCGATGCGCTCCTTCGGCACCTTGATTTCGTCGGCCCAGATGGCGTAGGCCTCATCGTCGGTTTGGTAGACGGTTACCCACAGCCTATCCTTGGGCAGCTTGTATATGCCGGTAAGCAGATCCCAGGCGTAGTGGATGGCGTCGCGCTTGAAATAGTCGCCGAAGGAAAAATTGCCCAGCATCTCGAAGAAGGTGTGGTGGCGCGCGGTATAGCCGACGTTCTCCAGGTCGTTGTGCTTGCCGCCGGCGCGCACGCAGCGCTGAGAGGTGGTGGCGCGCTTGTAGGGACGCAGTTCTTCGCCGAGGAAGACGCCCTTGAACTGCACCATGCCCGAGTTGGTAAACAAAAGTGTGGGGTCGTTGCCCGGCACCAGCGGACTGGAGGCCACCACGGCATGGCCGCGCTGGGCGAAAAATTCGAGGAACTTACTGCGGATTTCTGCTGAATTCATAGTTTCGCTTCTGGCCGAACGTCGAGCGCCGGCCGGTCCAGCCGTCCAGAGGTAAAAGGTTGAATTTTCGCTTGAATCACGCGCGCATGCAAATCCGCTCTACGCTCGCGCCGCCGCCGAAGCACGATGGCTTAAGCAAGCGCGTGCCGGGCATGGGTCGAATCAGGTCAAACTGACCCCGAGCAGCGTGCCGATGGCATAGGTGAGAGCGCCCGCCGCGGCGCCTATGCTGAGCATGCGCAGGCCGTCGCGCAGGGCGCTTTTGCCGGTGAACAGGCTGATGACGGCGCCGACGCCAAACAGCGTCAGGGCCGTGACGGCGATGGAAACGAGGAGTGCGGCGTCCCCGCTCAGGACGAAGAACGGCAGCAGCGGCACCAGCGCACCCGCGGCGAACGAAAGAAAGGAAAAGATCGCAACGCCCCAGGGCGAGCCGAGATCTTCCGGATTCAGTCCCAGCTCCTCGCGCGCAAGCGTATCGAGCGCCTGGGCCGGATCGGCGATGATGGCCTTGGCCAGCTTTTGCGCATCCTCGCGCGCCAGGCCGCGCGCGGCGTAGATGAGCGCCAGCTCCTCGGCTTCCTCCTCCGGGTACTGCGCGAGCTCGTCGCGCTCCAGGCCGATCTGATGCTCGAACATTTCGCGCTGCGAGCGCACCGACACGTACTCGCCCGCCGCCATCGAAAATGCGCCGGCCAGGAGCCCGGCGACGCCGGACAGGAGAATAATGGAGTTGTTGGAGGAAGCGCCGGCCACGCCCAGGATCAGGCTCGCGTTCGAGACCAGGCCATCGTTGACGCCGAATACCCCAGCGCGCAGATTGCCGCCGCCGCTGACGCCGCGGTGGCGTTTGCCCACCTCGTCGAGGGTGGTCGGCAGCGGATGCCCCGGCGCGGCGTGCGAATAGACCGACAGGCCGCGCACTTTCATCGCCACCAGCATCGGGCGCAGCGCGCGCGGGCCATAACGGCGCACCAGCGCGGCGACCATGCGCACGCGCAGGTCGGGTACGTACTCGGACACGGCGACTCCGGCTTGGCGCGCCCAGATTCCCGCCTGGTTTTCAGCTTCGGCGGCAAGCCCGCTGAACAGCTCGGCGCGGGGCGTCCCGGCCTCGGCTTCGGCCATGACGCGGTAGAGGTAAGACGAGCGCTTTTCCTCGTGCCAGCCTTCCTGGGAATATGCGCTATCCGGCATCAGTCCACATCTCCCGCTTTGAGGACCTGGCGCACGGCTTCGGCCGAGAATCCGCGCCCGGCGAGAAAGCGCATCTGCCGGCCGCGCTCGGCGGCACTTTGCGGCAGCACGCCGAATTTCCTCTGCCAGGCCGCGCGGCAATGCTCCAGCTCCTGCGCGAGCGAGCGCTCCAGCGTCTGTTCGACGACTTCAGCGGATACGCCGCGGCTCCTCAAGTCGTGCTCGATTTTGCGGCTGCCGTATTTGCGCGCCAACGTATTCGCGCGGGACTCGGCGAAGCGCGCCTCCGACAGCCAGCCGCGCGCGGAGAGCGCGGCGAGCAGTTGTTCGACCTGTTCGGGAGATTCGGAGTGGGGGGAGAGTTGGCGCACCATTTCGGCGCGAGTATGCTCCCGCCGCGCAAGCATGGCCAGCGCCCGCCCGCGCAGCGAGATTTCCCTTTTCACCATGGGTATTGCGCCCGGGTATTACCCCGCTACGACGCTCAGAGCGGCGGCCGGCCTGGCGCCCGGATTGTTCACGCCAACGGCCTCACGCACGCGCGCTTCGATCTCGACCGCAAGCTCGGGATGCTCCTTGAGGTAATCGCGCGCGTTGTCCTTGCCCTGGCCGATCTTGTCCTTGTTGTAGGCGTACCAGGCGCCGGATTTCTCGACGATGCCGTGCTTCACGCCCAGTTCGATGATTTCGCCCTCGCGCGAAATGCCCTCGCCA
This sequence comes from Betaproteobacteria bacterium, assembly GCA_016234705.1. GTDB lineage: Bacteria > Pseudomonadota > Gammaproteobacteria > Burkholderiales > SG8-39 > 2-12-FULL-64-23. The sequence goes on from JACRAS010000101.1 coordinate 31,575, forward strand.
TAGAGAATGTCGAACAGGGCCTCGCGGAACGGGGGCGCCATCTTGTTCTTCACCACTTTCACCCGCGTTTCGTTGCCGATCACTTCCTCGTTCTTCTTGATCGAGCCGATGCGGCGGATGTCCAGGCGCACCGAGGCGTAGAACTTGAGCGCGTTGCCGCCGGTGGTGGTCTCCGGACTGCCGAACATGACGCCGATTTTCATGCGGATCTGGTTGATGAAAATCACCAGCGTGTTGGTGCGCTTGATGTTGGAAGTGAGTTTGCGCAGCGCCTGGCTCATCAGGCGCGCCTGCAGGCCCATCTGCGGCTCGCCCATCTCGCCCTCGATCTCGGCCTTGGGCGTGAGCGCCGCCACCGAATCGATGACCACCACGTCGACCGAACCCGAGCGCACCAGCATGTCCGCGATCTCCAGCGCCTGCTCGCCGGTGTCGGGCTGGGAGATGAGCAGGTCCTCGACTTTCACGCCGAGCTTCTGCGCGTACTGCGGGTCGAGCGCGTTCTCGGCGTCGATGAAGGCGGCGGTGCCGCCCAATTTCTGCATCTCGGCGATCACCTGCAAGGTGAGCGTCGTCTTGCCGGAGGATTCCGGCCCGTAAATTTCGACCACGCGGCCGCGCGGCAGGCCGCCTACGCCGAGCGCAATGTCCAGGCCGAGCGAGCCGGTGGAGACCACCTGCACGTCATCCTGTATCGCGTCCGAATCCATGCGCATGATGGAACCCTTGCCGAACTGCTTTTCGATCTGCGCGAGCGCGGCTGCGAGGGCTTTGGTCTTGTTGTCATCCATGAAAATCTCCTTCGGTTTCGGTGGCAATGAGTGCATCAACGAACGCCAGGCTTCCGGCGTTGACCTGTATTTTTATACAGTTTTACAATAAGTACAAGCGCAAGATGCAAATTGCTGGAAATTCAAGCACTTGGTACGGAGAAAATTCGGGTGCTACAGCGATCGACCGGCGCGGATGACCCCTACGCCCAAGCCTTCGATGGCGAATTCCTCGCGCCTCGGGTCGACGATAATCGGCTCGAACTCGGGGTTCTCGGGGAGAAGTTCGATGATCGCGCCGCGGCGGCGCAGCCGCTTCACCGTGACCTCATCGTTAACGCGCGCGACCACGACCTGCCCGGCGCGGGCTTCGCTGGTCTTGTGCACGGCGAGCAGGTCGCCATCGTGAATGCCGGCATCGCGCATGCTCATGCCGCGCACCTTGAGCAGGTAGTCGGCGCGCGGATGGAACAACGCCGGATCGACTTGGTAATGCGCCTGGACGTGCTCTTCGGCGAGGATGGGCGAGCCGGCCGCGACACGGCCGATGAGCGGAATGCCGCCGCCGTCCTTCAGACGGATGCCGCGCGCCGAGCCTTTGAATATTTCGATCGCGCCCTTGCGCTCGAGCGTGCGCAGGTGCTCCTCGGCCGCGTTATGCGAGCTGTAGTCCATGGCCTCGGCGATCTCGGCCCGGGTGGGCGGGAGGCCGGTGGTTTCGATGGCTTGGCGAATCAGCGTCAGAATTTCCTGTTGCTTGGCGGTAAGCGCTTCCATGGGCGGACCTCGTGTTTGACCGGATGCTGTATTTTCATACAGTTTTAATTGTTTAGCAAGTACTCCCCGCCTACTCCCTACCTACAACGCCCGGCATCGGGAGAAGAACCTTCCTGGCACCTCATTAAATCACCATGAAATCCTGATATGTCATATTGGTATTTCATGGTGCTTAATGCTGACACCGAGGCGAGCGTCTTTGGCCGTTCGGCGTTGAGCGCGAGACCGCTATCGACCTCAATGCGTGTAAGTGTTGATACGGCCGCCTTGGAAGTCTTTGTCTTGACCAGCCGCGCCCCCAGCAGCGTGCCTATTGACATGATCTCAAATAATGTACATCATAATGGACATATATGTACAGGAGGTTCCATGCGGGAAGCTACGTTTACCGACTTGCGCAATCACGCCAAGGACTATTTTGATGCCGTCGAAGCTGGAGATACGGTTCGCATCTTCCGCAACGGCAAGCCGATTGCCGAAATTGTACCTATCCGTTCCGGGGTCCCATCATGGAAAAGACAAGCCACAGCGCTGACGGTTAAAGGCTTGTCCTTGAGCCGGGAAATACTGAGCGATCGGGACAAGTCGGCGTGAAGGTGTTCATGGATACCTCGGCTTTCGCGAAGCGTTATGTTGCCGAGCACGGATCGGACAAGGTTATGGCGTTGTGCCAACACGCAGATAGCCTCGTCGTTAGTGTCATTTGCCTACCGGAACTGATCTCCACGCTATCCCGCCTCGTACGGGAAAAGAAACTCGCTAAAGCGGATTACCGAAAGCTGAAGCGTGACGCGATGTCGGATCTGGCAGACGTCGACATCTGCCAGATCACATCGGGCATCATGGTCTCGGTTATTTCGCTGCTGGAGTCGCATCCACTTCGGGCAGTGGATGCTCTTCATGTGGCATGTGCGCTCGCCGTCGAGCCGGATATCTTCGTTGCGGCCGACCATAGGCAACTTTCGGCAGCACGAAAGGCCGGACTCAAGATCGTCGACGTGTCGTAAGCAGCCACTACAACTGACAGGCGCCGGCCGGCTATCCGCGAACACTCAGTCACCACGCCGCCGGCGGCGAAACGGATCAGGAAGAACGCTCTTTCCCACGTTACAGGGGCACGATGGAACCTGGCGCAGCGCTGAGCAATGCGCGGTGACGGCATGACATTTGCCAGTGGTGCCTATATCGTGTGAGTGTGCAGGTGCCTATCCCGTTCACCCTGGTTGAGGAAACAAAGGCTTGAGCGTAACCTGACCGTGCTAGACCCCGCATTTGGAGACTTATACGGCCCCCTTTGGGGAGGCGACTTCTTGTTGAGCTGACCGAGCACCGGGGTCCACGGTAACCAGCAGGATAAAACGGAGGCAGGACGATGAAACTTCTTGTCCTTGGTGCGACCGGAGCCACGGGGCGGCAGATCGTCGCGCAAGCGCTGGAGCGGGCCCACGAAGTCGTGGCGTTCGTCCGTAATCCCGGCAAACTGGCGATTAGCAATGATCGCCTGCGCGTGGTAACCGGAAGCATCCCTGACGACACCCGGGCACTCACCGAAGCGGTGCGCGGTCAAGATGCCGTGGTCAGCGCTTTGGGCGTGGGCAATTTGCTGAAGTCATCCGACCTCATTTCCCGCAGCATGCGCGCGATTGTCCCCGCGATGGAGAGCCAGGAAGTGCGCCGCCTGCTCTTCGTGTCGGCGTTCGGCGTTGGGGAAACGCGCCGCGACGTTCCCCTGCTGCCGCGAATCGCGCAGCGCCTGCTGCTCGCCGATGTGTTCGCCGACAAGGAGGCCGGCGAGGATTACCTGCGGCGCAGCAGCCTCGATTGGACGCTCATCCATCCCGCAATCCTCACCAACGGGCCGAAGACAGCCAAGTACCGGGTGGGCGAGCGCCTCGAGCTGCACGGCTTGCCGAAGATCTCCCGCGCCGATGTGGCGGATTTTGTCCTGAGCCAGCTCGAGGACGCCACCTACCTGAGGAAGGAAGTACTGATCAGCAACTAGATTCATGCAGACCACCCTATTGCGGAACGGCATCCGCGCCATTGCCCGCATCGGCTCCCAGCCTGATGACGGTGAGGAGCTGCGGGTCAAAAAGGCCTTGGTGACGAGCAGCGTGTTCGGAAGTTTTTTTTCGATCTCGCTCTTTGCCATCACCTACACGCTGTTCGATGCGCAAGCAGCCGGCATTCTTTTTTGGAGCTGGCTTGCTTTCCAGCTCGTCAACATGATTATCCAGGTGTTGGTTCCGGCGTTTTATCCATGGTTCGCTTTTGGCCAGCTGTCGGTATTTGTGCTGGCAACGATCCTCCGCATGATCGTTCTCGGCGGGTTCATCAACGCGGGCGGCCAAGTTCTGTTCTTAGTCATAGTCCCGCTGGGAGCCCTCATTCTCTATGGAGCTCGGCACACGCTTTACTGGTTTCTGATTTATCTAACGCTGATCGCCGTCGATATCGCCCTGCAGTTTTATTCGCCACCTTCGCCTCTGCCACAGGCCATTCAGCTGATGTTGCTGGCCGTCAGCAGCATCGTTTCCGCTCTGTTCGTCTTTGGAATACTTGTTTATTTCGTCAGCCAACGCGATCTGGCCTTTCGCTTGCTGCGAGGCGAGCAAGAGAAATCCGAGACTCTGCTGCTCAACGTTCTGCCCCACGACATTGCCGCGATCCTCAAACGCGAGCAACGTCTCATCGCCGATCGTTTTGAAGGCGCAAGCATCCTCTTCGCGGATGTGGTGAACTTCACGCCCATGTCGGCGACGATGACACCGACCGAACTGGTGGAGTTGCTGAACGAGGTGTTCTCCTACTTTGATTCGCTGGTGGAGAAATATGAGCTGGAGAAGATAAAGACCATCGGCGACTGCTATATGGTGGCTTCCGGCGTGCCGCGCCCGCGGGCCGACCACGCGCAAGTACTCACGCGCATGGCGCTGGAGATGCGCGACTATGTGAACCAGCGTGAGTTTCGCGGGCGCAACCTGGTATTTCGTATCGGCCTCAATTCCGGGCCGGTGGTGGCCGGCGTGATCGGCCGCAAGAAGTTCACCTACGATTTGTGGGGCGACGCGGTGAACACCGCCAGCCGCATGGAATCTCACGGGCAGGGAGGGAATATCCAGATCACCCACGCCTCGTACAAATTGATCAAGGATGACTTCGTGTGTGAGCCGCGCGGCATTGTGAACGTGAAGGGTAAAGGCGAGATGGAAGTGTGGTTTGTTGTGGGACAGAAAGATACGGCCATGCGCGCCCAACCCACCATTGCAGCGGACGCGCTGCAAACGGCGCGCCGCTGAATGCCGACGTTGAAGCTGTAGAAAAACCCTGATTTCTCGAAATTCACGTTCGCAAGCTATTGATCTGTAAGATAGCGAAAATGCGAAAACGACTTTTTCTACAGCCTCGTTGGGCCTGTGGCAGGCAATGGGCGCGTGCCGAACACGGCGGATTTTGAGGAGGGGTTGTTTATGGCTAGTCTGGAAGCACACTATTCGGCCCGCGACATCGAGGCGCGAATCCTAGCGGCCGTCCGCGCGGCCGGATTGAATCCCGAGCAACGCCTGTCGCCCGAGGAGTTGGCGGCGCTTGACCATTTCCACACGGGCGGACTCCGCGCTTCACGCGAGTTGCTGGAGCTGGCGCAGATTCGGGCCGAAGATCGCGTTCTCGATATTGGAGCTGGGCTGGCCGGTCCCGCCCGGCTGCTCGCTTCCGCGCTCGGCTGCCGCGTCGACTGCCTCGAATTGTCGCCCGATTTCTGCGCCGGTGCGGTACTGCTGAATCGGCTGACCGGCCTTGACGACCGAATCGAAGTGCACAAGGGCAGCGCTCTCGACCTACCCTTTCCCGACGATTCATTTGATGTCGTCTGGATGCAAAATGTCGGCATGAACATCGCGGACAAGCGGAAGCTCTACGGGGAGATCTACCGGGTCCTCAAGCCGGGCGGCCGGTACGCCTTCCAGGAGATGGCCGCTGGGGAAGCGGCTACGTCCTATTTTCCGCTTCCGTGGGCCACCGACCCTGCCGACAGCTTCCTTGTCTCTGCCGAAGAGACTCGCTCGGTTCTCGGCGAGATTGGATTCATCGCTGAACTCTTCGAGGATACCAGCGACGCTCATTTGAGCAGGACTACCGCAGACGCCGCACCGAGTCCGCTGACCTTGGGGGTGTACGTCGACAATCTCGCGCAAAAGGCCGGGAACGCGCGGCGCAGCCTTAAGGAGGGCCAGATCCGGCTTGTCAGAGGTGTCTTCCGGGTGAAATGAGTAACCGCGTGACCGGCGCTCCCGAGACGTTTATTACCAATTGCGGCCAGAATTGGCAATGAGCGCGTAAGCTCCCCCGTCACTTGGTCTTCGCTGGCTATCGAGCAAGAAACCTTAGTGTGCAGTCGGCGTCAATCACATGCCCAATCGATCATTCCACCGGACCTGCGCGAAAAAGCCGCGCAGTCCGGTGAATTCGGACGTTGAGGCCCTAGAAAAACTCCCGCATCGCGTTTGGTGCGAATGTCTGTCTGGGTCGCAGGCGTCCATTCAGAGTCAAACCGAACGCTTCAAACAACTCTCAGGACTGTCTGGCGGGATTTCCTCCCCTGCCCGGTATAGGTAGGGTCTCAACCCATTGCGCAGATTCGTCCTCTTGTGCGCGTATCATGTACGCCCGTCAGCCAGATTCGACGCGAGCAAGAGACGTCTTTGGTCAAGACCAATTGAGTGGATTCAAACCGCATGCGACAAGACTTTCCCATCCGTTACATCGAACCGGTATTTCGCCCGCCGAGCAAAGCGCAGTCGCTGATCCTGCCGCTGACCGACGGCTGTTCCTGGAATCGCTGCACGTTCTGCGAAATGTACGCGGCGCCGCAGCAACGCTTCCGCGCCCGGGAAGAAAGCGAGGTACTCGCGAGCATCGATCGCTGCGCAGACCAGTTCGGCGAGCACGTGCGCCGCGTGTTCCTCGCCGATGGCGATGCGCTGGTGCTGTCGACACGCCGGCTGCTGAATATCCTCGCAGCCATCCGCGTCCGCCTGCCCTCGGTGCACCGCATCTCGAGCTGCTGCCTGGCGCGCAACCTGCGCAAAAAATCAGTGGCCGAACTGAAGGAGCTGGGCGAAGCGGGGCTTGCGCTCGTCTACGTCGGCGCGGAATCCGGCGATGACGAGGTGCTGGCCAATCAGGTCAGCAGACCAACAAGACGCTCGATTCCGCCGAGAAATTCTTCCTCGGCGGCGCCAGCGGCGTGCGCGCCTGCCCGGCTATTCTGCCCAGTTCTCCAACTTGAGCTTGGGCACACGCTCGAACTCGCGCGTATTGTTGCTCACCAGCGTCAGGCCCAGGCCGAGTGCATGAGCCGCGATCCACAGATCGTTGTTGCCGATCGGCGTTCCGGTTCGTTCGAACTGCGCGCGCAGGACGCCATAGGCCGCGCCGACTGCCGCATTGGGTTCGATGACCGGGATCACCTCGACCAGTCGCTCCAATACGGTCAATGTCTCTTTGCGCCGGGCGCTCTTTTCCGCGCCGTAGCGCAATTCACCGAAGGTGATAAGCGACATCCCCACCGTGCCCGCAGCCAGGCGCGCGAAGCGCTTGGCGACAGCGGGCGGGCGCTGCTTGGCGATGTAAATGCAGATGTTGGTATCGAGCAGATAGCGCAGAGCCATCACAGCCCGTCGCGCGACTGCGGCGGGGTGTCGTCGCGCCCCTCGGCCATGAAATCCTCCGGCAGCGATGCAAGAATATCGAAGGCCGCCGAAAGATTCTTCGGCACGCGCCGCAACACCACCTCGTCGCCGCGCCGAAAAATCTCCACCTCGCGCACATCGAACTGGAAATCCTTAGGCAATCGTACCGCCTGCGAATTGCCCGACTTGAACACCGAAGCGGTTCTCATGGCATTCCCCCAATTAAATGTAGATACAGCAAGTATACACGACGAATCATGGCGAGTCCAAGGCGGAGCGATCATCCGTCCGAACAGGCTTGAACTTGAGCAAAGGTGTTGGCTAAGCTAGCTCCGTGATCAGCCGACCCGCCGAATCCCCACGCGCACCAGATCGGCCGAGGATCCGGTCGCATCGGTGAGCGCCATCGACATCGCCAGCAGGGGATTCATGCTCGGAGCTTTCATGTCCTTCGCATACGGCGTGGCCCAGTGGCCGAACTGCCCGATCATGAGCAGCGTGTCGGGGCGTATGCCCTGGCGCAGTGCCGCCGGACCGCGGGTCTTGCCCACATAGGAGTGCACTTCGACCGTGTCGCCGTCTTCGATGCCGAGCTCCTCGGCCCGTCCGGCGTTGATGACCACGCTGCGATGCCCCTTGAGGTTGCCGGCCACCTCGTCCATCAACTGGATGCCGGCGTTGGAGCCCCAGGCGTACTGCATGCTGCGCGCGGTGATCAGCCAGAACGGGTAGTCCTCGAGCTTGCACCCCTGCGCCAGCGTTTCCTTTTCCCAGATGCCGGGGAAATCCTTGTATGGGGGCAGCGCCTGATATTCAGTGAGCTGGGTGTTCCACCAGGTGATGCCCTGCTCGTGCAGGCGGTTCCCGAGCTGCGCTCCCACCCGCAGCAGTCTTTCCTGATACGGCATCTCGAAGCGGATGCCCTGCTTGCGCAGTTCGGGAAACAGGTACCAGGTCAGGCGTGATATCGGCCGCGTGCGGTAGCCATGTTCGCGGTACCAGGCGAGCCCTTCGCTCGATTCGCCGTTGGTGAGCTCGGCGCTCGCCGCACGGCACATCCGGTCCCAGATTTCTTCCGCGGAGTGCTTCACCTGCGGCTCGAGCCCGAAATCGAATTCCTTGCTTTTGAGCGCCATGCACGCGGCGCCGCGGTTGATCGAATCGTTGTACTTCGCCAGCAGTCCGGTGCGCGCGGCGAGTTCCGTCGCAATGTCGCTGAAGTCGCGCGTGTCGCCGAGCGGCTTGACCGCCGGCTGGCGCAACGCGAAGCCCTCGTGGTCCCAGAATGACTCGATGAACTTGGTGCCGCCGATGCGTATGAGCTGCGTGCTCTCCAGATCCGTGCACTCGGGCAGCAGGATGTCGGCCATCCAGTTGGTTTCGTCCGGGGTGTAGGCGAATCCGACCACGAACGGGAACTCGGCGATGCGTTTTATCACCTCGGACGTGTCCCAGAACGAGATCGACGGATTGGTGCGGTAGACGAACCACACGGCGGGCACCGTGACCGGCTTCCAGTGGTCGGGGGACTGCTTGCGGAACATCCAGGCGAAATGCGTCGGCCCCAGCGCCTGGCTCCAGGGGGAGTTCGCCGAAAGCGGCACCAGCGTGGCGTGGGCGTTGCGCACCTTCGCGCTCGCTTGCCAGTGCTCGCGGTCGGTTGGATTCATCGGGTAATCCATGAATCCGTCCGGCCCCGTCTTGACGCTCGCCTGGCGCGAGCTCGCCGGTCGGTTCAGCCGCACCGTCGTGCCCAGCGTGCCGCCGGGCACCTCGAGCGCCCCGAGCAGGCACGGGATGAGGGTGCGCGCCCAGACGCATTCGTAGCCGCCCCAGCCATTATTGACCGTCCTGCCGAGCGAGATCGACACCGGCCGGAACGGCAGCACTTCGCCGTCGATCTCGACGGTTTCGCCGACGCAAGCGGCATCGAGGTACTCCGAGGTGATGCGCCGTATGGTTCCCGGCGCAATGTCGCACACCTTCTCCGCCCATTCGGGAGTGTAGGAGAGCATGTGCTCGATGAGCTTGCCGAAGCCGGTCTGCGCTTCTACGCCCCGGTGCATCCATTGCTCGTCGTCGGCACCGATTTCCAGCGCATCCAGTTTGAACGTTCCTTCCAGCGCCGGATCGACATCGGGATGGTCGAACGGCACCGCGCCACGGCTCTTCAGATCCCACATCAGGGGCTTCTTCGTCTGCGCGTCGCGCAGGAAATAGCCGCGGGGCCCGATGAGGTAGGGCGAACCGGTATGCGCCTTGATGAAGGGAATGTCCAGGCGCTCGCGCGGATATTCGTGCAGCATCAGGTGGATCATCGCGAACAGGAATGCCGCGTCGGTCTTGGGCTTGATCGGAATCCACTCCGCCGAGCAGGCGCCGGTCACCGAAATGTGCGGCTCTACCTGCACCCGCTTCATGCCGCTCACGCGCGCATTCGCATGACGCCAGGCGCCGATCACGCCGCCCGAAACCTCGGTGTTGGCGCCGAAGGACAGCACGTAGCGCGTGCTCGGCGTATCCGGACAGGCGGTGAAAGCGCGGTGCCACAGTTCCCCGTACAAATGCTCGGAATGCGTGCAATTGACCCCCTGGCCGCTGCCGAAGGAGAAATCCACCGGACCCCAGGCGGCGAGGAATGCGGGGAACGTACCCATGTAATAGGTGGGAATGCCGCCACCACCGAAGCTCGCCGCAAGGCGCGGGTAGCCCTCCTCGTCGAGCAGTCCTTTGGCCCGCGCTTCGTTCAGTTTCGAACTGATAATGTCCAGCGCCTCGTCCCAGTTGATCGGCACGAACTTCGGATCGTGGTCGCGCCCCTTCTTCGGATTGGTGCGCTTCATCGGCTGCAGCACCCGGTTCGGGTTGTAGGTTTTTTGCACCAGGCCATAGGCCTTGACACAGCATTTGCCGCCGCCCGGATGCACTTCCGCGGCGCCAAAATTCGGCTCGACCTCGGTCGCGACACCGTCCTCGACCTTGACCGTCAGCAGGTCAGGACCGGCCACGCACTGGTAGCAGTACACGGGAACTTTGCGTGCCGATCCTGTCATGGAAATCTCCTCCGGTCGTCGTCACTGCCAGCGCATGCAGCATGGGGAACGCTGCGACGATGATTAGCCGCGCGGCCCTATTCTAGCGGAAGTCGGGAGTTCGCTTCGCCCCGGCCGCCGGTGCAACGAATCGACGCGCGTCTTCCCCGATCACGAAGCAAACGCCGCCAGCCGCACCGGTATGCGGCGCGAGCCGAACGCCTTGTCGAAGTGCTGGTAGCGGCCGGCGACGGCGCCGCCGCACGCGAGGCAGCGGCCATCCTCGCCGACGCGATAATTGAGGATGTCGTACCAGTCGCGCACGATCAGGGCGTTGGCGCAGTGCGGGCAGAAGGTGGTGCCGCCTTCCGTGTCGTGCACGTTGCCGGTGTAGACGTAGTGCAGCCCGTGCCCGAGCGCGATCCGCCGCGCGCGCGTAAGCGTGGCAGCGGGGGTGGCCGGGACATCGGTCATTTTCCAGTCCGGATGGAAGGCGGAGAAATGCAGCGGCACATCCGGGCCGAGTTCCTGCGCGATCCAGGCGCACATCGACTCGAGTTCGGCATCGCTGTCGTTCTTGCCCGGAATCAGCAGCGTGGTAATCTCAAACCACACTCCAGTCTCGTGCTTCAGATATTTCAGCGTGTCCAGCACCGGCGCGAGATGAGCGCCGGTCAGCTTGACGTAGAATTCCTCGGTAAACGCTTTGAGATCGACGTTGGCCGCGTCCATCTTGGCGTAGAACTCGCGCCGCGGTTCTGCGTGGATGTAGCCCGCGGTCACCGCCACCGATTGCACGCCCACGGCGTGGCAGGCGTCGGCCACGTCCATGGCGTACTCGGCGAAAATCACCGGATCGTTGTAGGTGAAGGCCACGCTGTTGCAGCCCAGCCGTTGCGCCGCCTGCGCGATTACTTCAGGGGTGGCCGCGTCGGCCAGGCTGTCCATGTCGCGCGACTTGGAGATGTCCCAGTTCTGGCAGAACTTGCACGCGAGGTTGCAGCCGGCGGTGCCGAAAGAGAGCACGCTAGTTCCCGGATAGAACTGGTTGAGCGGTTTTTTCTCGATCGGATCGACGCAAAAGCCGGACGAGCGCCCGTAGGTGGTGAGCAGCATCTGCTCGCCCTCGCGCATGCGCACGAAGCACAGGCCACGCTGGCCCTCATGCAGGCGGCAGTCGCGCGGACACAGGTCGCACTGCATCCTGCCGTCCTCCAGCGTGTGCCACCAACGCGCGGGGTATCGGCTTTCGGCGACGCTCATCCCCCGTCCTCCTTCCATTTCAGCACGCGGTAGCGCTGGATGCGGCATTTCGCCGTGCTCGCCTCCGGTGACAGCCCGGCTTTGCGCTTGAGTTCGGCAACGAACTGCTCGGGATCGGGCAGGCCTTCCCAGACCTGCGGCAGGAAAGTGCCGCGCGCCTCGCCGCATTCCAGGATCAGGCCGTCTTCGCCCGGCCGCAACTGCGCGATCAGGTCGGCGTGATCGGCAAAAGCGAGCAGCTTTGGCGTGGACAAGAGCGATACCTCGATGCGCGTGCCGGCGAGTTCTTCGCGGGTGAATGAGGGAAAGCGCGGGTCGGACAGCGCCGCGGCGCGGGCATTGTGGCTAACGTCCTCGCCCAGCGGCCGGTACGCCTCCAAACTGCCGATGCAGCCGCGCAGCCCGCCGTCTTGGGTCAAGGTCACGAAGCTCGCGCGCGCCGGCTTGAGCCAGGGTTCGTCAGGCGGGAGTTTGAGTTCGGACACCCCCAGCGCAGCCTCGATGCTGTTCCTCGCGATGCCGAGCAGCGTGCGTCCATGTGCCTCACCGTAAGCCGGCGCGCCGTCCCAGAACGCGAACGCCGCGTACCCTACCACCTGCCCGCAGCCTCCGGCAGTGTCGCCGGAATTGCGCAGATCGAGCAATTCGACGTTCAACTTATGGCGCTTCGCCGCAAGCAGCATGCCCGCGACCGGCGTCGCGCCGCAGGCCTGCTCGTGGTCGATGTCGGTGGAGTAGTCGAGGATCGCCCGGGCGGTGCCGCGATCGATGGCGCGGGCCTCCTCATACGAATGGTAGTGCGACAGGTCCGAACTGATGACGATCAGGGTTTCGGCGCCTCCCCATAGCCTGTCGATCACCTCGGCCACTTGCTCCGGCGTGGCCGCGCCCACGGCCAGCGGCACCAGGCTGAACTCGCCCAGCACGCGCTGCAGGAAAGGCAACTGCACCTCCAGCGCATGCTCCTCGGCATGCACCGCGCTGCTCACCACCACTTGGGGCAGGCCGGCGAGCGATTCGATTGCCTCCCGGTCGATCGGTACCTGGCCCAGCGGCGTGGCGAACGCGGCCGCTTCAGGCAGCGCGAGCCCGCGCACCGGCACGCGGTGGCAGGGACCGAGCAGCACCACGCGGCGCACGATGCCGCGCGCCGGACGCAGCCTGTCATAGGCTTCGGCGGCGACGCTGCCGGAATAGACATAACCGGCGTGTGGCACGATCACCGCCTTGGGAAAGCCGGGGGCAAGGCCGCCACCGCTGTGGCCGAGCATGTCATCGATTTCCCGAGCCAGTTCGCGCGGACTGGCGGGATAGAACATGCCGGCGACGGCGGCGGGACGAACTGAGATCATGGCATGCGACATGGGGGCGATATCAGCCAATTCTAGTCCGGCGGACGGCCTGGTCAAGCTCGACCGGCCCCCCACCGCTCGCTCTTGATCGACTTTTCTTAGGCTGCGAGCGCCAGCGGCGGGCGCGCGGGCGCGCGGAACCGCGCCATTAATTCGGCCTCGCGCTGTTTCGCCACTTCGATGTTCTCGTGCTTGACGTGCCCGAATCCGCGCATGCTCAAGGGAAGAGAGGCGATCTCGGTTGCAAGCGCCAGCTTCTCCTCGGTGAGTCCCGAAAGCAGTTCATCCACTATCCGCTCGTACTCGGCGGGGAGCCGCCGTTCGGTTCGCCGCTCGGCGGAATAGCCGAACGGGTCCAGCATCGTTCCGCGCAAGCCATTGAGGCGCGCCAACACGCGCAATAGCGGCAGCACCCACGGTCCGTAGGCACGCTTCACCGGCTCGCCCGTGACGGGGTCGGGCCGTGCCCACAGCGGCGGGGCGAAGTGGAAGCGCACGCTATAGTCTCCTTCGAACGCGGCATCGACCTGACGCAGGAAGTCCCCCTCGGTGTGAAGGCGTGCCACTTCGTACTCGTCCTTGTTCGCGAGCAGGTTGAAATAGCTGCGTGCGATCGCATCGGTCAGAGCGTTGCCCGATCCCACGGCAGCCGATTCGGACTTGCGCGCGCGCTCAACCAGGTTGCGATAGCGCGCGGCGTACGCCGCATCCTGGTAGCGCGTCAGATACTCGACGCGGCGCTCGATGACCTGATCGAGGTTCCCCGAAATGACCCGGTCGGCAGCGCCCGCGCTGTCGGCGGGCTCGGCAACGTGTTCGACGCGCGCCGGGTCATGAGCGGCGAGCCGCCCCCACATGAAGGCGCGCCGGTTCGCCTCGACCTCCACGCCGTTGAGCTCGATCGCGCGCAGCAGCGCCTCGGCCGACAGCGGAATGAGGCCGGTCTGCCAGGCGAAGCCGAGCATGAAAACGTTCGCGCCGATGGACTCCCCCATCAGCGCTGTTGCCAGGCGCGTCGCGTTGACGAACCGCACCGCATCCTCGCCCACGGTGTCGCGAACGCCTTGTTCCATCGCCGAATAGGGTGTTTGAAGATCCGGATTGCGGATGAAGGCAACCGTGGCGAACCGGTTGGTATTGAACACCGCGCGCGTGAAGCCGCGCCGCATTTTGCTCAGGATCGCGTTCTCCACGCCGACCACGATGTCGCAGCCGATGACGGCATTGGCATCTCCCGCGGCGATGCGCACCGAGTGCAGCGCCTCGGGCGCTGCGCCGATGCGCACGAAGGTGACCACCGCGCCGCCCTTCTGCGCCACTCCGGTCATGTCCAGCACCGAAACGCCCTTGCCCTCCAAATGCGCGCCCATGCCGAGCAGCGCGCCGATGGTGATCACGCCGGTGCCGCCGACGCCGGCAACCACGATGCCAAACGGGCGATCCAGTGCGGGGCGCTGCGGTTCGGGTAGCCCGGCGTCGTCGATGACGGCGAGCGCGTTGCTTTTCCGCAACGCACCGCCCTCGACCGTGATATAGCTCGGGCAGAAGCCGCGTATGCAAGAGTAATCCTTATTGCACGAGGACTGATCGATCGCGCGTTTGCGGCCGAATTCGGTTTCCACCGGTGCGATCGAAACGCAATTAGCTTTGACGCTGCAGTCGCCGCAACCCTCGCACACCAGGGAGTTGATGAATGCACGCCGCGCCGGATCGGGAAAGGCGCCGCGCTTGCGCCGCCGGCGCTTTTCCGCGGCACAGGTCTGATCGTAGACGATCGCCGTTACCCCGTGCTGCTCGCGCAATTCGCGCTGCACCGCCTCCAGCTGGTCGCGGTGGCGGATTGAAACGTTGGGAGCAAAGCGCGCGCCGCGCGCGTATTTCTCCGGCTGATCGGTCACGACGACGATGCGTTTGACGCCTTCGGCGTCGAGCTGGCGGGTAATTGCCGGAACATTGAGTTGGCCCGGCAGCGGTTGGCCGCCGGTGGCCGCGGTGGCGTCGTTGTAGAGGATCTTAACCGTAAGGTCGACGTTGGCGGTAACTGCGGCGCGGATCGCAAGCAGCCCGGAATGATGATACGTGCCATCGCCCATGTTGGCGAATATGTGGCGCGCATCCGTGAACGGCGCATGGCCGACCCACACCGCGCCTTCGGCGCCCATCGGGGAGAAAATCTTGGTGCCGGAAAAGATGTAGGTAGCCATGAAGTGGCAGCCGACCCCGGCGATCGCGGTACTGCCTTCGGGTACACGGGTCGAAGTGTTATGCGGGCAGCCGGAACAGAAAAACGGCACTCGCCCGGCATCGAACAGGTAGCCCCGCAGCTGCTCCGAAAGCGCGGGCTTTGCCAGCGCCTCCTCCTTTTCCCGCAGCCAAGCGGCGCGCTTTTCGATTGATTCGCTGCGATGAAAGCGGGCGATGCGCCCGGCGATGACGTCGGCGATCCGCTCGGGCGTGAGCTCGCCGTTCGGCGCAAGCAGCCAGGCGCCCGATTCGTCGGAATCGTCCCTCTTGCCTAGTACGCGCGGTCGCCGCTCAGACGGCCAGTGGTAGAGCTGATCCTTGATCTGGTCCTCGATCAGCGCCCGCTTTTCTTCCACCACCAGGATTTCCTCGAGACCTTGCGCGAACTGCCGCAGTCCCTGGGGCTCGAGCGGCCAGGAGAGGCCGATTTTGTACACGCGTAATCCGATTTCGGCTGCCGCCCGGTCATCGATGCCAAGGTGATCGAGCGCCTGGCGCACATCGAGATAGGATTTTCCGGCCGCCACTATTCCCAGGCGCGCACGCGGGCTGTCGGCGACGATGCGGTTGAGCCCGTTGGCACGGGCATAGGCTAGGACGGCGGGTAGGCGTTGGTCGTGAATGCGCCGCTCCATTTGCATCGGCTGGTCGGGCAGGCGAATTCCTAGCCCCCCCTCGGGCAGCGCAAAATCCCCGGGCAGCTTGACTTGGATCCGCTGCGGGTCGACGTAGACCGAGGCGGAACTCTCGACCGTTTCGTCGAGCGCCTTGAATCCGACCCAGGAACCTGAATAGCGCGACATCGCCCAGCTATGGATGCCGAGATCGAGATAATCCTGCACCCCCGCCGGCACCAGTACCGGCACCATCGGCGCAAGCAGCATGTACTCGCTTTGGGTCGCAATGGTCGAGGAGTGCGCGACGTGGTCGTCGCCGCAGACGAGCAGCACACCGCCCGCTGGCGCGGCACCGGCCGAATTGCCGTGATTGAGCACGTCGCCGCAGCGGCCGAGGCCGGCCCACTTTCCGTACCACATGCTGAACACGCCGTCGTAGCGGGCGCCCTGGAACAGCGTCACCTGCTGCGATCCCCAGACGCCCATCATCGCCAGCTCTTCGTTCTGCCCCGCTTGGAAATGAATGTGATTCTGCTTCAGGTGCGATTGCGCCTGGCGCATCGTCTGGTCGACCAGATTGAGCGGCGCCCCCTGGTAGCCGGAGACGAAACCGGCGGTGTTCAATCCCGCAGCAGCGTCACGCTGGCGCTGCATGATAAGCAAGCGAGCGAGCGACTGGATGCCGGTCAGAAATACCCGGCCGCTCCCCAGCGCATATTTGTCCTCGATCGTCACTGTCGCTAGTGCCATGGCCTGCTCCTCGTATTATTCTAGCGAGACAAGCAGTCTGATAATGAAGTGCATGGTTTCTTCCTTCGGGATAATTGTCATGTAATGGTAATGGAAAATCTAACAAGGCGGTGTCCCGAACATAGTTGAAGGTTGAGTTGGTGGTTGAAGCAGTCGTGGGCCCAGAATGCGGGTTCTCGACATCCTCAACCTGAAACCAAGAAAGCTCAACCACCATGAAGAAGTCTACTCGCAAGATGCAATCCCC
>JACRAS010000102.1 GCA_016234705.1 Betaproteobacteria bacterium
CGGAATACTCGATCCAGGCCCGCCCACGTACACATGCTTAATAACGCGGGGCGCGTCCTGCGCCATGCTGGACACGGTCAGCAATGGCGCGACGAGTGCGGCTGCGAGGATGTATTTTATCGTCATAATTTTTCTCCGGCGTTTGTTCGAAAGCGCCTGATGCGCGCTCTCATTCATAAGTTCGGAGCAGGATGTCGGCGGGTTACAGGCCACGAGATATTTAGTGGCAATGCGCGCCCGCGTTTTGGCGGCGCAGCATCGAGGTATTCCTTGCCTCCCGCGTGAGCCGTCCATGACGCAAACAGCCCATTGCGGCGCATGCGAAAAGGCCGCGCCGGGCGTGAAGCAGGTCTAATTGGCAGTATCGGGATAGTGCGGCCGGTCCAGACAAGGTGAACCCCAGGCCGCAGGCCTGGGGGCCGAAATTTTGCTCGTGCAGGTTATCCCTGATCACCAGTGCAGGACCGGGCAATCACGTTCAAGCTGGGCCATGATCCGGGGATCGGGATCGGCATGGTGGCTTCCGCTGCCGCCTTATTGAGCCGTGATGTTTTCTCGATCATGTCGTAGCCGGGCATTATCTGCCCGCGCCGGCGCGATGCAATCCTGATGCGATACTCGGGGGCGATGCGCTGCCGTCCGGCTACGCCGCGTCCGTTATGTGCGTCGCTCTTTGCAGCCGTTTGATCATTTGTTTGAGCGCCGCGATCTCGCCCTCGAGCCGCTCGACGCGAACGGCCAACTCGTCGTCGCTGGCGGGCTGTACGCCGACGCCCGCGTCGCTGATAAAGGCGATGCCGATTTCGTTGTTCTCCCGCCATTTGACTTTGCTGCGCAGCGTCTGGCCCTTGACTGGAATATGCAGCTCAAGCGTCTCGCTTGCCGCGATCGGCGAGGAGAATGTGAGCCGCGCGCCGGTGTCCGAAATATCGCGCACCAGGCAGTTGATGGCGGACGGGCTGTTGCCGAGATAGACCAGTCCGCGCAGAAAACTTCTTTGCCGAGAGACCTGCCGTCGTTCGCTCATCGGGTGCCCTCAAATAGCTGCTGAAAGGGTGTTCGGAATCACTGTTGAAAGAGTGTCCGACTTTGATGTTGGAACACCAATAGCGGGTGACGTTAAAAGGTTCGTGAATCGGAACGTTGCCAGATATTAAATGCTCTTAATGGTCGCGCGGCGGCGATGGCCGGGTCATTCTCGGGTCAAGCCAAGGACAGGGCCCCGGCCATGACGTGGGCAGGGTGAGGCCAAGGCGTCTAGTCGCGCACGCGCGGGCAGGGTAATTCTAGAGCCGCATGTCCTCACCCGCCGCGCCGTCGTCCGCCGACCGCCCCTCGCTGTTCGAATTATTCCGCGCCTTTGCCGCCGTCTCGCTCTCCGGTTTCGGCGGCGCGCTGCCGTGGGCGCGGCGGATGATCGTCGAGCGCAAGCGCTGGATGAGCGCGGAGGAATTCAACGAGGCCTTCGCGCTTTCGCAGTTCCTGCCCGGTCCGAACGTGATCAACTTTTCGGTGGTGTTCGGCGCGCGCTTTG
The DNA here is from genome assembly GCA_016234705.1 of Betaproteobacteria bacterium. Taxonomy (GTDB): domain Bacteria; phylum Pseudomonadota; class Gammaproteobacteria; order Burkholderiales; family SG8-39; genus 2-12-FULL-64-23. The sequence goes on from JACRAS010000102.1 coordinate 1,535, forward strand.
GCGGCGCCCCCGGCGCGGCGGTGGCGCTCGCCGGCCTGCTCGGCCCGCCGCTGGCGATCGTCATGGTGCTGGCAGTCCTGTATGCGCGCCTCGGCGATCTCGAGGCGCTCAGCCGCATCCTGTCCGGCGTCACCGCCGCCGCGGTCGGCCTGCTGATCGCGGTGGTCGCCAAGATGGCGGCGCCGATGTTCCTCAAGCGCTGGAATTCGGGGCCGGTGGTCGCCATCGCCGCCTTCATCGGCGTTGCCATCATGCAGTGGCCGCTGCCGCTGGTGTTCGCAGTGCTGGCGCCGATCAGCGTCGCCTTCGCCTGGTTCAAGCGGTGAGGGGCGCATGATCCTGAATAGTGGATACCGGTTTCCCGCCTTCGCGAAGCCCGCTTCGGCGGGCGAAGCAAGGTCGGACAAGATCATGCGGAAACCACAATGAACGATTCCCCGCTCCTCGTGCTGTTCGGCTATTTCGCGCTGCTGTCGTTGTTCGCGGTCGGCGGCGCCAATGCGGCGATCCCGGAGATGCACCGCATTGCGGTCGAGGTGATGCACTGGATGAGCGACCGGCAATTCGCCGACATGTTCGCCATCGCGCAGGCCTCGCCCGGGCCCAACGTCATCATCGTCACCTTAATTGGCTACCACGTTGCCGGTTTCGCCGGCGCCGCCGTCGCCACCGTTGGCATGTGCGGGCCGAGCTGCGTGCTGGCCTTTTTCGTCGCGCGCGTCTGGGACCGCTTCAAGGATGCACACTGGCGCATTGCAATCCAGGCTGGCCTGGTGCCGGTCTCGCTCGGTTTAATCGGGGCGAGCGCCTTTGTGCTGGCGCGCACCGCCGACCACACTATTTACGCGGCGGTTATAACGGCCGTCACCACGCTGGTGGCCTTCGCCACCCGTATAAATCCGCTGTGGATGTTTGTGGCCGGCGGCGTGCTGGGATTGACCGGTTGGCTCTAAGACAGCACGGTTCCGGCATATTAGGCGCGCGCTGGGGGTCTGCCCAACGTTCGCGCTTCCGGCCGGCTGGGATGATGTGCTAGGGATCAGGCACTTCAGGTCGAAAATAAGAATAAGAGAGTGCAGGAGGGGTAATGACGCAGGGGGCAAAATCCTCCCCAAAGGGGGGTATTTTTCAATTCAGGGTGCGCGGTCCGCGCGATTTTGGCATCCCTCAGATCGTGTTGGTCGCCGGGACACTGGTCGCGATTTGGATTGTTGTACCTGGGACCCCGCGCCTGCTTTTGATGTTTATCACCTTGCTGGGGGCATTCATTATCCCGCGCGGCCCGCGCGATTTCTTTGGCGGCTTGGCGCTGTGCGCTTTGGCGATCCTTGCGATCTGGGCGTCGAGCGAATTGCCCGGCCAGCACGGCTTCGCATTCGGGCCCGGCACCGCGCCGCGCATGTTCGCGACCCTGCTCGCCATTGCCGGCGGGCTGGTGGCGCTGACCGGCCTGCTTATGGAAGGGCCGCCGATCGGCCACTTCGCCATCAAGGGACCGGCCTATGTGCTGACGGCGATCCTGCTTTTTGCCGGCATGATCCGCGGCATCGACCTGAACATCATCGGCCTTCCCTTCAGAATACCGGCGCTCGGGCTGGTGCTGTCCACCTTCACCGCCTTCATGGTTTCGATCATGGGATCGACCGAAATGCGCTGGGTGGAAAGCCTGCTCGCCGCCATGGCAATGACCGCGTTCTGCGTCGCGCTGTTCGTCTATCTGCTCCAGCGTCCCTTCCAACTCTGGCCGATTTGATCGGAGCGCACGCCTCATGACCGATCTTCTCGCCAATCTCGCGCTCGGCTTCTCGGTTGCCGCCAATCCCTACAACATC
>JACRAS010000105.1 GCA_016234705.1 Betaproteobacteria bacterium
CAAGAACGCCAGGGGAGAGCCGGCCAGCAATTCGTTCGTGCTGCGCGGCTATGTCCGCCATTGGCTGGGCAACGTGTGGGCCGAATACGATCGCGTGAAGCTGGTCGATCTGGTCGCGCCGAAGATGGAGAGCGACATTCATCAGGCCGCCAGCTAGCCGCTTGTCATTTCGGCACGCTTGCCAACGGCTATGCGCGGAACTCACGCCCGATGGCGAACTCCGCGCGTGGACCTTAAATCAAAGCGCGCGCTGGATTTCGGATACGCGGGCTAATGCCCGCGCCCAGGAATGACGAACGGTCCAAAATAATGTCGTTCCGCCACTCGATCACCATCGTTGCATCGCCGCGCCCGCGCGTGGGCAAGACGCTGGTGGCGCGGCTGCTCACCGAGTTCCATCGCCATGAAGGCCGCCCGGTGACGGCCTTCGACGTCAATTCCGGCGAAGGGACGCTGGCGCAATTCCTGCCCGAATACGCCAAGGTCTCGGAGGTTGGCGACATCAAAGGGCAGATGGCGCTGTTCGACCGCCTGATCGCCGATGACGGCGCCACCAAGATCGTCGATCTCGGCTACCAGCAGTTTGAATCGTTTGTGACGGTGGCCAGCCGGATCGGATTTGACGCAGAAGCGCGCAAGCGCGGCATCGCGCCCGCCATCCTGTTTACCATCGCGCCGGATCGCACGTCGGTGGAAGCCTATCGCGGGCTGCGCAGCCGGCTGCCACAGGCGGTGATGGTGCCGCTGCTCAACGAGCTGCTGGGGCCTTCCCTGCACCGCGATAAATATCCGATGCTCGGAGGTGGCGCAGCGCTGGTGCGGGTGCCGGTGCTGGCGCAGGGCCTGCGCCGATACATCGACAAACCTCCGTTTTCGTTTTCGGACTCGCGGCTCGCCAATGCGAGCGACATCCCGCTCGACGTGCAAATCGAGCTGCAACGCTGGCTGCGCAAGATTTACCTGGAGTTCCGGGAACTCGAGCTGCGTATTCTGCTCGCCGACCTGCAATCTTCGATCCGGCTGTAGTCGTACGTTCCCAAGGTTCCCACCGCGTAGAGTTTTAACGCCTGCGGCGGCAAAAAAATCACCACAACGGCATGTTCGGGCGATGGAACCCAGGAACCGGATCGGCCTTGGCGCGTTGCTACGGCCAGACTTCCCGCGCGCGCTATCGCGCCAACGAGGAGGCTATGCCATGTGGATCTCGCTGTTCACCATCGTTCTCGCCATCGCCCTTGGCCTCGCCTTGGGAGCGGTGATGCTCGAATCCTACCAGGAGGAAACCCATCGTGGACGCCGGCCGGTCCGCAGTTTCAGGTCGATGCGTATGCGTAATTAGTCGATAGCGTTTCGGTAGCGACCCCCTTTGGGCGGCCAGAAGGCCGCCCATTTTTTCGCCGGCATTATACACGCCCCCTTGGGATGCCGCTTCGGGCATTTTGCGCAGATTTGTTCGAAAACCGGGTTCCACTTTTAGGAATCATGCTCTACTCCGGAACCATGTCGTCGCCCCTGATGCTGTCGAGGCGCTTCGCGCCGCTGTTCTGGTGCCAGTTCTTCGCGGCATTCAACGACAATTTTCTCAAGACCGCGCTGGTCTTCCTCATTTTGTTCCATACGGGGGCCGCCGACGCGGAAGCGCTGATCACGCTCGCCAGCGCGATCTTCATTGCGCCGTATTTCTTTCTCTCCGCGCTCGGCGGCGAACTGGCCGACCGCTACGATAAGGCGCGCGTGGCGCAATGGCTGAAATTCGCCGAGATTTTCGTCGCCGCGCTGGCGGTGATCGGCTACGCGCTGCAGTCGATCCAGGTTCTGTTCGTGGCGCTCGCCGGCTTCGGGGTGATCGCTGCGCTGTTCGGGCCGATCAAATACGGCATCCTGCCGGATCACCTGGCGCGCACGGAACTGCCGGCCGGCAACGCGCTGGTGGAGGGCGCGACCTTTGTCGCGAGTCTGTTGGGGACAATCGTCGGCGGCATGGCCGCGCGTAATGGCGGGGGGCCGTTTGCTTTTGCGCCGC
>JACRAS010000104.1 GCA_016234705.1 Betaproteobacteria bacterium
CGGCGCGCGCGCGCCGGCGTCGCGCGCGACGGCCGCGACCTCGCGCTGCTCGAGCGCTTCAAACCGCCGGCGAGCGCAGCCGCGATGTTCGCGGCCCTGGTGGTGGCTATGAAAGATGTGCTTCGCGCCAGCCATTGGCAGGGCCAGATCGAGCGGTTGCGGCGCTGGTACGATCCCGTGCTAGAGCTCGTATACGACAGCGCGCATACGCGCCTGGGCGACCTGGACCAGCTCGAGCGCATGGCGGCCCAGCACGCCACGCGTTCGTCCTTCCTCACCGATCTCAGCCTCGACCCGCCGGAGGCCTCGGGCGCGGAGGCGGGCCCGCCGGCGAAGGACGAGGACTGGCTGGTTCTCTCCACCATCCACTCGGCCAAGGGCCAGGAGTGGCGCGCCGTGTTCGTGCTCAACGTGGTCGATGGCTGCATTCCATCCGACATGGCCACCGATACGCCGGAAGAAATCGAGGAAGAACGCAGGCTGCTCTATGTCGCGATGACGCGGGCGCGCGACGAGCTCGTGCTGATGCAGCCGCTGCGCTTTTACGTGCGCGGGCAGGGCTACGGCGGGGACCGCAGCGTGTATGCGCCACGCAGCCGCTTCATCGCGGAGTCCGATCTCGAAGCCTTCGAACTGGCGGGCGCGCCGCAGCAGCCGACCCGGGCGGACGCAACTATGCCCTCTCCGGCAGTGAACGTCGACCTGAAGGCCGGCATGCGCGAGATGTGGCGTTGACCATAGGGACACTGACGACAGGCGACGGCGCAGGCTCGCTCTGACCTCTGTCGCGTGTGATCACCGCGACAGGTGTCGTTGCAGCAATTCCAGGGCGGCCGCGGCGAACGCGCGCATGTTCTCCAGCCGGTCGGCGTTGCCGGTTTCAATGGTAATGGCCTCTTCCGCCATGCCTGCGATGGCGATGCAACTGTGTCCCGCGTCGCTATAAGGGGTTCCGGTCGGGCCCGCGGCGCCGGTTTCGGCAAGGCCCCAGTTGGCGGAAAGGCGCTGACTCGCCGTGCGCGCGAGCAGCAGCGCATAAGGCTCGGAGGCCGAGCGCATCCCCGCAACCGCCTCGCGCGGAAGGTTCATCAGCACTTCCCGTGCCTTGCGCGTGTACACCACGGCCCCGCCGAGAAAATACGCCGAGGCGCCGGGAACCGCGAGCAGCGCGGCCGAGACGAGACCGCCGGTCGACGACTCGGCGATCGAGATGGTCTCGCGGCGCTGTTTCAGCAGGATCGCCACCTGTTCGGCCAACGGAAGTAAGGTCTGCATAGCGATTCAGTCTCCGTCCAGTTTGAATTCGAGATGGCGCTTCACCGCCGGCCATTCATGCGCAACGATTGAAAACACAACGGTATCACGCAAACTGCCGTCGGCATAGCGCTGGTGGCTGCGCAAAATGCCGTCCTGCTTCGCGCCCAGGCGCTCGATCGCGCGGCGGCTGGGGTAATTGAAAAACCCGGTGCGAAATTCGACCGCAATGCAGTCGAGCGCCTCGAACGCATGGCTTAGCAGCAGCAGTTTGCATTCGGTATTGAGCGGCGTGCGCTGCACCGACCCGGCATACCAGGTAGAACCGATTTCGACGCGGCGGTGGTTCGCGTCGATGTTCATGTAAGTGGTCATGCCGGCGATTTTTCCGCTGGATAAATTGCGCACGGCGAACGGCAGCATCGAACCGGCTTTCTGCAGGCCGAGCCTGCGTTCGATTTCGGCGCGCATGCCTTCGGGCGAGGGAACCGCCGTGTACCAGAGCTTCCACAGCTCGCCGTCGCGCACGGCTTCGGCCAGAGCGTCCTGATGCGCGTAAGCAAGCGGTTCGAGCGCCGCGTGGCGGCCGCTGAGGGTGATGGGCGTGGTGAAAGAGGTCATGGTAATTTCTTCGAGTTGGTGATTCGTGGTTGCCGGGATCGGATCGAGCTGACTCCGAGTCGTTCGCGAGGCTGCCGTTGCTGCATCTTATCCGCCACGGCGGCGCGGAGTTTCGCGCGTATTCCCCCTGATTCACAATTGTTTGCGTTGTCGCGCAAACATATCACAGGTGCCGCTGACTCGGGGTCAGCTTTGCGGTGTCAGGCGAGCCGGACAGCCGTCAAGGAGTCCAGCTGTCCCCCAGGTGGGTATAATCATTTTGTGCATCTATATACGGCGTCCTAAGTACTGTCGCATGCGAGTAGCAGGCATTGCGCGCTACGCGCGCCAACCGTGATTTTGGTACGGATGAAAAGCGCATCCGTACCAAAATCACGGTTATGGATAAAAGCAACAACGGCTTGGGGTTGTTTTTATACAAGATCGCCGCTTGCGCACGGACGGCTTTTCGGCCGTGCGCAAGCGACGATCCGCGCGGACGGTTTCTCGTCCGCGCAACATCGCAATTCTGCAACAACAGTAGGCGCGATTTCAGTCGGTACGTATAATTCAACTTGGAGGGGTTTCATGGATGCCGTAAAGGTTTGGGAACCTTCGGAGGCGGTCAAGCGCGGAGCGCGCATCACCGCTTATATGCAGTGGCTGGAGCGGCAACGGGGCTTGCGCTTCGCCGATTACGATGCGCTGTGGCGCTGGTCGGTGACCGATCTGGAAGCTTTTTGGGCTTCTATTTGGGATTACTTCGACATCAAGGCCGCCACGCCGTATCAGCGGGTGCTGGGGGCGCGAACCATGCCGGGAGCCCAGTGGTTTGCCGGCGCCCGCCTTAATTACGTTGATCAGATTTTCCGCCACAAGACTTCCGCCCGCCCTGCCGTGGTGTTCCGCAACGAGGCCGGGGACCGGGCCGAACTCAGTTGGGACGAGCTGGAGCGGCAGGTGGCGGCCCTGGCGGCGTCGCTGCGCGGCATGGGAGTGGGGCCGGGAGATCGGGTGGTAGCGTATATGCCCAACATTCCCGAAGCGGTGGTGTCTATTTTGGCGGTGATCAGCTTGGGGGCCATCTGGTCGCTCTGCTCCCCCGACATGGGGCAGGTGGCCGTGCTGGACCGCTTCCGCCAGATCGCCCCGAAGGTGCTGATCGCGGTGGACGGCTACCGTTGGGGCGGCAAGCCTTACGACCGCTGCGATGTGGTGCTGGATTTGTTGCGCGGGCTGCCCAGCGTCGAAAAGCTGGTGCTGCTGCCTTATCTGGACCCGGCGGCCGACGCCCGGCGGTTTCCCAACGGGGTGGCCTGGGAGTCGTTGATCCAGGGGCCGTCCACGCTGGCGGCCGAGCCGGTGCCCTTCGATCATCCGCTGTGGGTAGTCTACTCATCGGGCACGACCGGCATGCCCAAGCCCATTGTTCATTGCCAGGGCGGCATCGTGCTGGAGCACTTGAAGCTGATGGCGCTGCATAATGACGTCGGTCCCGAGGACCGCTTCCACTGGTTTTCCAGCACCGGCTGGGTGATGTGGAACCTTCAGGTGGCCGGGCTCCTGGTGGGGGCCACTATCTGCATCTATGACGGCAACCCGGCGTGGCCTGATTACCATACCTTGTGGCGCTTCGCCGGGGAAGTGCAGGCCAGTTTTTTCGGCGCCGGGGCGGCGTTCTATACTTCGTGCCTCAAGACCGGAGTCGAGCCGACCCAGGTGGCGAATCTTGCCCGTTTGCGGGCGGTGGGCTCCACCGGTTCGCCGCTGCCCCCCGAGGCCTATCGCTGGATTTACGATCATGTCCGCCAGGACGTCTGGCTGACTTCCATGTCCGGCGGCACCGATTTCGCCGGGGCCTTCGTGGGGGGCGTGCCGATTCTGCCGGTGTATCTGGGGGAAATGCAGGCCCGCTGCCTGGGAGCTAAGGTGGAAGCCTACGACGATGCCGGCAAGCCGGTACTGGACGAAGTGGGGGAATTGGTCTGCACCGCGCCCATGCCTTCCATGCCGCTCTATTTCTGGAACGACGCGGGTAACAAGCGTTATCAGGAGAGCTATTTCGACGTGTATCCGGGGGTGTGGCTCCACGGCGACTGGATCCGCATCACGCCGCGGGGCGGGGCCGTCATCTACGGCCGATCCGATTCCACCATCAACCGCCATGGCGTGCGCATGGGCACCAGCGAGCTGTACCGCGCGGTGGAGGACATGGATGAGTTGCTGGACAGCCTGGTGGTGGACCTGGAATATCTGGGCCGGGAATCCTATATGCCGCTGTTCGTGGTGCTGCGGCCCGGGGCGGAGTTGACCGAAGAACTGAAGGCCCGCATCAAGGACCGCATCCGCACCGCGATGTCAGCCCGCCACGTGCCCAACGACGTGTTCCAGGTGGACGAGATTCCCCGTACTCTTTCCGGCAAGAAACTGGAAGTGCCCATCAAAAAACTGTTGCTGGGCCAGCCGCTGGAAAAAATCGTCAATCGCGATTCCATGGCCAACCCCGGCAGTCTGGATTGGTTTGTGCGGTTCGCCGGGCGGCGCAATCCGCCGGGCTGATGGCGCGCCGCCGGATACCGGGTGTCGGCGATGTCGATGGCGCCGTCTTGGCCCGGTAGCCGGACCCAGAGGAACAATCCGCCGCCGGGTTCGGCGCACATCTCAGCTCATCTGGCGAAGGATTCCCGGCGGAGGCCGATAGCCTCGTCTTTGGGCTACAATCCGGCTTGGCGCCCGGTAACGCTTTTTATCCGTTATGGAATCCTCCCTGTTCTCCGGCAAGACCGCGGCGCGTGCCTGAGCGTTGTGCGTTGGAGAGCGCACCGATTTGCGCGCTATTCTAGGTGGGCGCCTTCTGCCTCGCTTACCCTGACATTGTGCAGACGGCGTCTGCACAATTGCTTCCGGAGCGAGGAAAGAAATTGCAGACACCGTCTGCAGAATTTGCCGATCTCTCGGTCATCGTCCCGCACTTTCCGCTTCCCTGGTCCCATTACGTCTGTTTCCTATCAGTCGAAAAACCGGAGGCACGGAAATTCTACGAAGAGGAGGCGCTCCGCGGCGGCTGGTCGGTACGCACGCTGCAAGAATGGGAGCAAGGCGAACGTGAACCTTCGGGCGCGGGGAAGAGTCTCATCCGTATCGCACAACGGCACCCCAAAAGTGCTCGCGGACGCGATGAAGTAAATTCAGAAGGGGACAGACTGCCCGGGAACCAGCGTCCCTGCTGGTTCTCCAGCCAGTGTTCTGGGATGAAATCGGGTGCGCGGGGCAGTGTCGTGGGCTCCGTGGTATTGCTGGACAAGGGCTCCCGTAGCGTGGAAAATCAATCCAAGTGACGCAGAATGGATCTTCAGCTTGCGGGGCGTGAAGATTAGCAGGACACCGAAAACAATCACAGACTATTGGGAGCCCAAAGTGGCTAGTGCGGAACAGATCAAGGCGCTCGTAAAGTCGTACATCAGTCGCGACGATGGACACTTTTATTCGATCGCAATGCAAGTGGCAGCGCACGAGGCCAAGCTCGGACACGGAAAGCTTGCCGAGGAGTTGCGCGACATGATTGACGCGGCAAAGCTCAGGCTCGAATCCGGTGATCCGGGCAAGGTCGTCCAGCTTGCCAAGCCTCGCGGCGAACTTGCTGGCGTGCTCAAAGTCACCTACCCGCACAGCCGTCTTGCCGATATGGTCTTGGATGAAAAGGTATCGGCACAGTTGCAGCGAATTATCAAAGAGCAGTTACTCTTCGCAAGGATTCGCGAACACGGTTTGTCACCGCGTCGAAAGATTTTGCTCGTCGGTCCCCCAGGAACAGGAAAGACTATGACGGCATCCGCCCTTGCCGGTGAGTTAGGTATTCCGTTATTCCTCGTGCGGCTCGATGCCTTGATTACAAAGTTCATGGGAGAAACGGCGGCCAAGCTGCGCCAGGTTTTCGATTCGATCACTGAAGTGCGCGGCGTCTATTTTTTCGATGAGTTTGATGCGATCGGCTCCCAACGAAGTCTGCCGAATGACGTGGGAGAAATTCGCCGCGTCCTTAACAGTTTCCTGCAGATGATTGAGCAGGATCATTCGCACAGCTTGATCATCGCGGCAACCAATCACCCAGAGGTGCTCGACTCTGCCTTGTACCGGCGCTTTGACGATGTTATCGAGTACCGACTCCCGGAACCCGAGCAGATTGCCGACGTCGTGCGGGTGCGCTCGGGTCAGTTTTTGCCGAAGAGATTCGCCCTAAAGCGGGTGGTCGCGCAGGCGCATGGCCTAAGCTACGCGGAAATTTGCCGAGCCGTGGACGAGTCGATCAAGGAGGCCATCATGCACGACAAGGGTTCGTTGGAGGAGGCAAACCTAAGTCGGATGCTTGACGAACGGCGACTTATAAGCCAGCGGATGACGGGCGACAATAATAAGGCAACGCCGGGCTATGGCGGATCAGGTAAGCGATAAGCGCCCCCATTTCTTTCTGGCGGGCACCTCAGAGGCAAGACCGTTCACCGCCCACTCGTCCCGAGGCGGCGGCTCTAAAGCTGCGCCGGATCTCCCCAGGGCGCCGCATGGCGCTGCGCTACGCGCGCAGCGTCAAGAACTGAAGCCCGCGGCTGAAGCGGCAGCCAGTCGGCAAAGGGAACAGGGGATCGAAAGCGGCCCGCGAATGCAAATTCAAATGGCTGCATTTGAATGCTAATAAGGTTATAGTTGAATCATCTCTACCTAGGCTCTAGCAGAAATCGCGCAAAATCCAACCTTGATCTGACTAGTTCATCCCCTCCGGATACAAGAGTGACACAGCCCTCTTACAAACATCCCCCGATTACGGAAGCAGTAATCGAAATTTCATTCGCGATGCCCATGGACTCAAGCGAGGTCGATAAAGTTAGTAACAAGTTTAGATCTCACTATCCGCAAAATCAGAAAGTCCAGAACGTCAAGGTTGCGGTCCGATTGCCCGCTGGTCAGAAAGAGACCCCTAAGGCAAAGTTTAATCGGGAAGCAGGCCATCGGCGTTCGTCATCAGATATGACGGAGTTACTTGTTCTGTGGCGATCAGCTTTCGTGGTTTCGCAACTTGCTCCGTATCCAGGATGGGATGCGTTTTTTCAGCGTTTTGTAAGAGATTGGAAGGTTTGGAAAAGGGTAATGGGCTTCCAACCAATTGGCCGATTAGGTGTACGATATATCAACCGCATCGACCTCCCACTATCTGGACACGTCGTGGAACATGAGACATTTCTTAATGTCTATCCTAAATTGCCTGATATCTTAGGACCAGTGGGAGCATATGCAGTACAAGCCGTATTGCCAATTGAGGACATCGGTTGCAGACTAACGCTGAATTCGGCGGTGGTACCTGCGCCGATTCTTGGCCACGCATCCTTTGTCATTGATCAGGATATAGCAAAGGAAGTTGATTTGCCGCAGAGCGATGAAGCAATTTATGAATTGCTCAATGAAATTCGAGTAAGGAAGAACAACGTGTTTGAAGCTTGTATTAGTGACCGCGCCCGCGAGCTCTTTCAAAGATGAGTGATAAACCGATCCAATCGCATTCGAGCAGCACAGCGCTAACCAATGCTGCGCATTCGGCCCTGAAAGCGGACGCGTTAAGGAATGCGCTATATTCGGCGTTCAAAGGGTCGGCGTTAGGCGAAGAGCAAGTCCTTGGCATGCCGTCTGCGTTGCATGCGGCAGCATTCAGCGAAGATACGCGGCTAATTGAACGCCGTGTTAACGAGCTGCTTAACCCGCCTTCCCCCGCGTCACTTACTTTTGTGTTGGCCGAGAGGCAACTTGAGGAGCGCCTCTTCGACGCCACCGCAAGTGTAAAGATTCTGACAGCACAAATCGCTATGCACCTGGAACGTGAATGGCGCGACAAGTTATTTCGTCAACTCGACTCGCTACACGATCTGGCGGAATGGGAACCGGATGATGAACCCATACAGCAAGCGTCCTTCGCGACCTTTCTTAAGGCGATTGTTGAAATCAAACCGCAGCGTCGCCCTGGCCTTGGTTTGTCTCACGGAGGGAATCTTATTGCGGCGTGGACAACGGGTCGGGATCGTCTGACAATAGAATTTATGGCGAAGGATCGCGTCCGATGGGTGCTCGCACGGTATCGTGACGGTGAGTCAGAGTACTTTGCTGGACAAACATCGGTGTCCCGTTTAGCGGAAGGATTGGCACCTTACGACCCAAAATATTGGTTTTCCGTATGAAAGCAAAGGGGATGAATCTGCCCGATGAAGACCACGTCATGCGATTTGTTCCGTGGTCTAGACTCCGAAGGGATGAGGGCGAAAATGTTATTGGTTTTCTTCCACACGCCTTCGAACTAAGACCGGAGGAGCAGTCGCTTTCCGTGAATTGGCTAGAATATTTTAGTGGTGACCGAGAAATTAGAATTCAAGAATCGGTGAAGATATTCCGCAATACTAGAGTTGTTGGTAAGAAAAGTGCTTTTGGAATAGGGAATGTTGGACAAATAAAAGAAATCTGCGGCGCCAACGGTGCTCCGGTACGCATTGTGTATGAACCGGAGGTCAACAATCAGGCGCACTCTGCCATACGCCGTCTCCCGCGAGACGATCTGAGTCTTCTTGAAGCGCTAGCCGCTGATGCTTTTGTTGAGCTGGTGCGCAACGTCGACGTCTAGGAAGAATTGCCAGGCACATGGCCTGAGTTTCGATATCGTGCTTAGCGGACAATTCTTCGGCTTGGCGGGGAATAGCACGATTGGACCAATCGATTTATTAATCGAGTACGACCCCTATTTATCGCGGGTGGTCACGAGAGTCGAAGCCGGCGGTGTAGGTCAAGCCTGCGCCCGCCAGCATCGATCTCGTCCGGTATATCAGGAGAAAGTTCATCCGAGGAGCGCGCCGGCGACGTGGTGATGACGGTCACTTGTGTGACGCCGGTGCCGGTTTCCGTGGGGGATAGCGTCAAAGCCGATTTTGGCGAGTTCGGTGCGCTCGAAGTAGGGTTTACCTGATTATCATGTCAAAAGTTGGGAAAGCCGCGTCTCTATTGGCTCCGATCGAGGAAAGTGCGGGGACCGATGGTCGTTTACGGCAATACTGAAACAGTCATTTTGTTTTGGGATTCAGTGTGCCAACAAGTTCATTAATCTTGTTTACGATCAACTCAAGACGAACCTCCAGGAAGTACTCGAATTCGTCTATTAACAAGCCGGAATCTTCAAGAGGAGGTATGAGATTGCTAGCTAGGATTTCGTCAAAGGCTGCGGCGTCATGCTGTTCCTTGAGCCGCGCCATGTATACGCTCGGCCTTTCTGACGATATCTGCTTATTAGGGGCAGATGGCAGGAGCATGATGTTTGCAATATCGCTCTGACGGGTCCGAAATGGCTCGGAACAAGTCGCCAAGTAGGCTTTCGGGAAAATGTGATGGAATTCGCGCTGGTTTTCCCAGGATAATGATCCCTCCACGTCGATGGGTGCTCCGTCCAGAAGCCCCCGTGGACGGCATGTTGCGAGCAGAGCAATATACGCATGGGTAATTGCTGTACCTTTGCGGAAGTCCTTCCCTCTTAGGTCATCCTGCTCAATCTTCTTGAGTTGCACAAGTGACCCGCTTCCTGCGAGGAAGGGTTGGCATTGCTCGATGTCGCCATCCAGTACGCTGTCAGACGCGCCCCTATATCGTTCGCGAAACGACGAAAGCCAAAACCAGCTTCGAAGGCCTGCGCGGTGCTCAGGCGTCAACGGCTCCTTGCGCTGACTGAAAACCTTACTCAGAACTGTAAGTTGCGCTTCATACGGCAAGAAGTCTGACGATACAACTCCCACCTCGGTCCGCAGGAAATCGATGGCTTTTTCTAAAGCCTTTCGCGTGGCTGTAACATTCTCACGTAGCTCAGAACGCGGGAGGTCGCGTAGCGCAAGAATGGCTTTCTTCTTGACGGACTTTCCACGGAATGCGGACAGCGTCCTGAGGACACTGTCGCCGTCGACGTAGGAGCTTTGGGCCCCCAAGGACCCCCTAAGGGCCTGCACCTCATCGTTCAGGTCAAAGTCCTCGGAGAATGTAGCGGCTACCATCAGGTCGTACACGGTTAGTTTCGTGCCGGTACTGTTTATGCGCTCGAATATCGGGCAGACCTCGTCCAGCGTTCTTTCTGTAAGGGTAACGACCGGTACCTGATATTCGCGGAATGTCTCGTTAACGCGGAGTGCTTCGGCGTTGAGTTCATTCGCGTCGGGGAGCGAAGTTAAACTCTGTTGAAACTGGTTGAAGCGGGCGAAATCGAACATGAGATTGAGAGGCAGGCACCACTGTCCTTCAGTCGCCTGTCGGTGGCGCAGCTCTTTGCTTCGGAGGTCGTAGATCACGCTCAGAATATGGGACTCGGCTGGGCCCCTGTAACTCAGGGCACCATACACTGTCGTCAACCGCTGCTGCCCATCTAGCACGTAGTTAGTCGGGTACTTGTCGGCGGTAGGCGGAAGTGCGAAGCCCTGAATGTCTCTCTCGCTTTTCAACTTCTGTTCGGTACGCCAAAAGAGCAAACTTCCAATTGGATACCCTTGAAGAATGCTTTCCAGCAGTGCAATAACAGCCGGCCTCTGCCAAACGAAGCCCCGCTGAAACTTAGGGATCTTGATCTCGCCGGCATTTACACGCTCAACTAGCCGGCTGAGTCGCTCGGGCTCGGCCTTCGGCGGTGTATTGATGATGACTGCCATCTATAGCTCCTTCGTCGTAAGGACGTTAATACTCGGGCTCGGCCCGGGACCCTTTGGATACAGAATATCCGAAACGACGAAGTCGCGCACGAAATGGTCCGGGCGAAAATATAATGATGGACCATGCGGACACAGAATATCCAGTCTCCATCCTGCCGGGGTCCCCGATGGCTTCCCGCCAAGACGGTGTCCCGTCCAAATCTGCTGCTCTGGCAAAGGAGCGGACCTTGGGCACCGTATCGATTCATCTCTGTGGTCTTCCAGTTCTACGCGTCACGGCATTCGACGATTTTTCGTACGGGCCGCCGGTGTCGCGTTGGCGCAAATGCAGCGTCGGAGAACTGAGCGAGAAAATGACTTCGGTATCCAGCCATGTCAATCGCCTGCTCGTGGCGAAGGGCCTGCGCGCGTTCGGCGACGGCTACGTGAGCCTGCTGCTGCCGCTGTATCTGCTGCAACTCGGCTTCAGCCCGCTGCACGTGGGCATCATTGCGACCACCACGCTCATCGGTTCCGGCCTGCTCACACTGGCGGTCGGGCTGCACGCCTGGCGCTACCACTACCGCAGCCTGCTGCTCGCCGCGTCGGTGCTGATGGCGGGCACCGGTTTCGGTTTCGCCTTGCTCACCGACTTCTGGCCGCTGCTGCTGGTCGCGCTGGTGGGAACGCTGAATCCCTCGAGCGGGGATGTCAGCGTGTTCATGCCTTTGGAGCATGCCGTGCTCTCGCGCGTGGTGAGCGACCGGCAGCGCACGGCAACGTTTGCGCGCTACAGCTTGGTGGGTTCCTTGCTCGCTGCGGCGGGATCGCTTGCGGCGGTGCTCCCCGCCACGATCGTCAGCCTGAGCGGCGTGTCATCGACCAATGCCATTCAGGCGATGTTCGTGCTGTATGCGCTGATCGCCTGTGCGTCCGGCCTGGTCTATCGCGGCCTGCCCAAGGCGCTCGCGACCGAGGTGCGGCAAGCGGTGGCGCCGCTGCAGCAATCGAAAAAAAAGGTCTACACGCTGGCGGCGCTGTTCAGCCTCGATGCGTTCGCGGGCGGCTTCGTGGTGCAGGCTATGGTGGCGCTGTGGCTGTATCAGCGTTTTGACTTGTCGCTGGCGGCGGCGGGCGTGGTGTTTTTCTGGACGGGCGTGCTTTCAGCGGGATCGTATCTCGTCGCCGTGCGCGTCGCCGGCCGCTTCGGGCTGGTGAATACCATGGTGTTCACCCACATCCCGTCGAGCGTCTGCCTGATCCTGCTGCCGTTCGTCCCCGACCTGAGTTACGCGATCGCGCTCTTGTTCGTGAGGGGCGCGCTGTCGCAGATGGACGTGCCGACCCGCGGTTCCTACGTGATGGCGATCGTGACGCCCGTGGAACGGCCCGCCGCCGCGAGCATCACCTCGGTGCCGCGCAGCCTCGCCTCGGCGATGAGCCCGTTCCTCGCCGGGTACATGCTGGGCCTGTCGACGTTCGGCTGGCCGTTGCTGGTGGCGGGCGGGGTGAAGATCGTCTACGATCTACTGCTCCTTGCGCTGTTCAGAAAAATACGGCCGCCGGAAGAAGAAGATTAGCGTCACTGAAATCGCCCAACGCCGATGCGGCGGTGATTCCGCAGACCAAGGTCGCCGGGTATCTGCTTTCGCCCACGCACCATGCAGGAAGGAGCAAGGCGGCATTTTTCGGCAAGCACGGATTCACCGTGGCAGACTGGCAGCTGCTGGCACACGCGCTACGCGCGCACGCGGGCAACAACATCGTGTCACGGGTCGATGAAACCGCGTTTGGCACTCGCTACATTATTGACGGGCCGTTGCACGCACCGGACGGGTCAGCCTTGAATGTCCGAAGCGTATGGTTTATAAGTCGGGGAGCAGGTGCGCCGCGGTTTGCGACTGCGCATCCATTGAAAAGGAAATCCCAATGATCCGCGAACTGGACGATGTGGTTCTCGAATGCGACTTGCCGGAGCATGGGTTGGCGCGTGGCGACGTCGGAACGGTGGTGTTGGTGCACGAGACCGGCGGATACGAAGTCGAGTTCACCGCGCTGGATGGCGAAACCGTCGCCGTGTTGACACTGGCGAACAGCCAGGTTCGCGGCGTACGCGCTGGCGAGATTGCACACGCTCGGGGGCTGGCCCGCGCAGCCTGACCGAATTCGTGCCGTTGGGTGCCATTTCGACCCAAGCAGTCAAATGCATGCTGGGCAAAAAGCAGGGGCGCATCGTCGCCACTTGACACGGATAAGCCATATCAGCGTCACTGCCACCTCTCCAGGCCGGAATTGCGGCGAGTCTTGAAATGGCGTCAATTCGGTGCCATAATGGCGCCACAGTCATTTCCCTATAGGAGCCGGCATGCCCGTCAGCCTTTCAGTCAAAGATGTCCCCGAAGAAATCGCCGAAACCCTGCGTACCCGAGCCGCCGCGCATCATCGGTCGCTCCAGGGCGAGTTGATGGCGATCCTCGAAGCCGCGGCGCGCGACAGCCTGTTCGCGCCTGCCGTGGTGCCATCCTCCGCCGCGCCGCAAGCGGCCAGCCGCGGCACGCTGACGATTCAGGAGTCGCTGGTACGCCTGCGCCAAGTATTTCCCGTTGCGGTTCCCGACCCGGTCGGCGCCGCGCGCATCGTGCGCCAGATGCGCGACACACGCTATGGCGAGGGGTGGCTTGCGACCGGCCGGCATATCGCGGCGCGACCCAAGCCCGCGCGTCGGGCGACAAGCGTTAGCAAGCCCAAGGCGAGGGGATGACAACAGAGGTTTACGTCGTGCGTGAGCCCGGTATGGACTATGCCGCCCTGCCGCTGCTGCTGGTCGATTCGAGTCTGCTCGCGGCAATTTTTTTCGCCGAGCCGGAAGGCACGGTTGCGGCTGACCGAATTACGGGCTACCGCCTGATTGCGCCATCGATTATCGACTACGAGATCGCGAATGTGGGCGTGAACAAGGTTCGTCGCGGCGCATTGTCGGCCGAATCCGCGGCGCGTGCCATCGATGCATTTGCGGGACTGCGGTTGGAACGTCATAGCGTCTTGCCGCAGGTTGCCTTCGCGCTGGCTGTGCGTCATGGATTGACCGCGTACGACGCCGCATATTTGCATTTGGCAATGACGCTGCGCGCGCCCTTGGCCACGCTCGATCGACAGTTGGCCGCTGCGGCGCAAGCGGCGCTGTCGGCCGGGCCGCAGCGGCGCAAGCGCGGCTCTAACATGCTTTGACGCCGAAAATAAGCAGGTCGGGGCAATGACGCTGATCGAAGGACGGCTGCTGCGAGGCCTGGGACAGGCCGCCGGGTTCACGCAGATCGAATGGGTGCGTCGCCAGCTCGTCGATCTGGCGGGAATCGATCCGCATCCCGGCACGGTCAATCTGGCACTCGGGGACGAAGTCAACCGGACACGCTGGCGGCGCTGGCGCGGCCTGCCCGGCCATGCCATGGAACCGGCGGACGCCGCATTCTGCGGCGCACGCTGCTATCCGGTGCGCATCGAGGGTCGCGTCCCGGCTGCGGTTTTGCTGCCGGAGATCGCGGGTTATCCCGAGGATAAACTCGAAATTGTCGCTGCGCTGCCGCTGCGCCGGCACCTGTCGATGGACGAAGGCGCCCTGGTCAGGGTGGAACTGTGCCGACCACTCGTGGCGAAGGCGGTTCTGTTCGATATCGACGGCACGCTGGTCGATTCGGTGGGCGCCTACCTGGAGGTGGCGCGCATCGCCGCCCAAGCGCTCGGACTCGAAGTGACGGAAACGCAGGTGCGCCACTCGCTCGCCACCGGCAGCAACTTCTGGAAGGGCGTGGTGCCGGCGGATCGGCACGACGCCGGCGCGGTGATGAAAGCGCTGTCCGCGCATGCCGGCCGGGAATGGCCGCGCGTGCTGCGCGAGCACGGCAAGGTGTTCGAAGGACTTGCCCAAACGCTGGATGCGATGAAGCGGCTGGGCATCAAGCTCGGCATCGTGAGCGGGGCCAGGCCGGAAGTGCTCGACCTGCTTCGCCAGGACGGGATCCTGGACCGGTTCGACTCGATCGTTCTCGGGGCGGACGTATCCAGGCGCAAGCCGGATCCGGAAGGCATCCTGAAATGCCTGAAGGTGCTCGACATGACTCCCGCTGCGGCGGTCTACATAGGCGACACCCCGGTGGATATTCAGGCAAGCCGCGCTGCGGGCGTGTGCGCAGTGGGCGTGCTCACGGGGGCGGGGGACAGCGCGACGCTGTCGATGCACTGGCCGGACCGTCTGATTTCATCGCACGCCAGGCTGGCGGAAATCATTGCGCCGGAGTAGGAACCGCGGTCTGGCGGGTCTCATCGGGGCACAGCGGAAGTCTTGCCGATGCATGCGTCAACTAGATGCAATGCAATACGCGGCTCCTTAGCCCTTGCTGAATCCTTCACGACCATGCATCGATCGCCGCTGCATCGACCGAAGACGCGGATTCAGCACCACGTCCGCCACCTTCCGCTGCTCGGGTGACAGGGCTGCATAAAGGGGTTTCTCCACCGCCAGGAGCCGATTGATTCGGGTAACCGCCTCGGCATGGAAGGATTGAGCGCGCTCGAGACGTTCGATTGCATTAGGCCGCTGGTGTCTTGCGTGCCCCGGTTCGCCGTGGCGCATCGACTTGAACCATTGTTCCATGTCCTGTGCATTCTTGCGCAGGAGATTGGCGTAAGCATCCCATTGCGTTTGCTGTGCATCGGTAATCTTCAACGCCGTCTTCGCGTAAGCCAAGCGCGCTTCAACGCGCTCGGTAGGCCGGGAAAAAGGACGATCCGCGTGTCTATGCGCAGCGCCCGCAGCGGGCGGGGAACCGGGATTCGGAGTCGTTTGAGCGATTGCCATAGAAGCGGAGGTCGCGCCAAGGCAGACGGAAACCAAGGTCGTACTGAGCAGCCTATTCATAAATATCTCCAGAGTTTACAGGGAAGATGACCGGATGATCCCAATCGCAGGGCTCAGCGCACGACGCCCGGGGGCGGAGGTGGTGGGGAGCCGGGAGGCGGGGGCGGGGGCGCAGGGGTGTTCGCCGGAGGCGGTGCCGGATGGACCGCCTGCGCGGGTCCTTGCGTCAGTTGGCCGGACACGGGAACGCGCTCGCCTTTGGCATACATGCACTGAATGTAAGCGTTGTCGTAACGGCGCTGCGAACCGTAGGCGGAAGCTTGGCCGGCACCGGCACCGGCGGCGCTGCCGGCCAATAATCCGATTCCGGCGCCGACGCCCGCGCCTTGGCGTCCGCCCATCGCCGCGCCGGCCAGCGCGCCCACTACAGTGCCAACGGCGGCACTATTCATCGTGCTTTGGACGGCCGCAGCGTTCGCCGTGGCGCCGCCGACCTGGCCGAACGCGTATTGCCTGCAATCGGCATCGTTCGCGCGGAATTGATCGAAACTCTTGCCGGTCCCGGGCAAGGCCATGACGCTCGGCCCGGCCGGGATGGTCGTGCACCCGGCGACGCCCAGCAGCACCACCAGGGGTGAAACACGCAATAACCTGGACATGATCGTATCCTCCGCGCGGTTAGCGAGAGGGCGGCTGCGCCGGCACGCGTTGCCACCCCGAGGGACATTCATTTATGTAGGGGTAATAGCTCTTGGACGCAGGGCAGTAGTACCAGTCGCCCTGGGCTTGCGATGGCGCGGGTGCCGTCCGGGCTACGCCCTGCTCGACATAGACCGGTGGCGAGGAAGATCCAATCACTGCCCCAGGATAGCTATAAGCGGGCGCAGGGTAAATATAGATGGGCGCAGGGTAGGTATAGACCGGCGCAGAATAAACGTAATACGACGCAGGGTAATAGGCCGGCCCGTAAATCGGAAAGCCCAGGGAAATGCCGAAGCGCACGCCCCCGCCGTGACCATGGCCATGACCGTGGTGCTGCGCCATCGCCGCGCCGCTCGCCAGGGTGCCGAACAAGATCAGGACGAAAGTCCAAAATGGCTTAAGCGATGTTGTCATGATTTGTCGCTCCAGTCGCTACACAGGACTTCAGCTTAGCAAGTTCGCGCGAAGAAAGTAGTAAGGAATTGTTTCAAAATGTATCCCTAGTCCGCTCGCACAGCGGGTTAACGCGCTGCCACCCCGGCCTCCTCCGCCCGGGGTCCATGCGTCGCGTCGGCGCTGCGCCGGCCCTAGAGTTTTTTCAGCAACACCTTGGAGCGGCGCTGCCAGTTGTAGAGCGATTTTTTCGGCTCGGGCAGCGCCCCGATGGGGCCTTCCGCGAAACCGCGCTCGATGAACCAATGCGCGGCGCTGGTGGTGAGCACGAACAGTTTCTTGAAACCGAGTTGGCGCGCTTCGACCTCGCCGTGCTCGAGCAGCTTCTCGCCATAGCCACTGCCCTGGTATTCGGGCCGCACCGCGAGCGCCGCCAGTTCCGCCGCCTTGCCCGCCAGAGGATAGAGCGCGGCGCAACCGATGATCACGCCGTCGTGCTCGATCACGAAGAAGCTCTGCACTTCGCGCTCGAGCAGTTCGCGCCCGCGGTAGACCAGCACGCCCTCGGCCTCCAGCGGCTCGATCAGTTGCAGGATGCCGCCGATGTCGTCGATGCTGGCCGGGCGCAGGCGTTCCAGCTTGTCGGCGGTGATCATGCTGCCCGAGCCGCCGTGGGTGAACAGTTCCAGCAGCAGCGCGCCGTCCACTTTGTGCGACACCACATGCGCCCGCGCCACGCCGGCGCGCACCGCTTCCACCGCGTGGGTCAGATACAGGCGCGTGTCCGGGGTCAGGTTCTTGCCTTTCGCGAGCAACTGCTCGGCCTCCTGCGCCGACAGCTCCGGCATCAGCCGGCCGCGCGCGTCCTCGACCGGCGCGTCGCTGAGGAACACCAGCTTTGCCGCCCGCAGCGCCTTGGCGGTGGCGACCGCCACGTCCTCCATCGACAGGTTGAACACTTCGCCGGTGGGTGAATAGCCGACACTGGAGATGATGACCAGGTTGTCCGCCGCGAGGCAGGACTCGATCGCCGCGGCATCGACCTTGCGCACCGCGCCGGTGTACTGCAGATCCACGCCGTCCAGCACGCCCATCGGCTGGGCGGTGATGAAATTGCCCGACACCGTGTTGATCGCGGCGCCCGCCATGGGCGAATTGGGCAGCCCCTGCGACAAGAGCGCGTCGAGCTCGACGCGCAGCAGGCCCGCCGCCTCCTTCACGCATTCGAGCGCCACCGCATCGGTGATGCGCACGCCGGCGTGGTAGCGCGAACGCGCGCGGCGCTGCTTCAACTGCGCCTCGATCTGCGGGCGCGAGCCGTGCACCAGCGCGAGGCGTATGCCGGTGCTGCGCAACAGGTTGATGTCCTGCGTGAGCACGCCGAACTTGCCGTCGGCCACGACTTCGCCGCCGAAGGCGATGACGAAGGTCTTGCCGCGGAAAGCGTTGAAATAAGGCGCCGCGGAGCGGAACCAGGCGACGAACTGGCTATGGACGTTGGTCGGCATCGGTTGTGGCCGGGAGCAAAAACGCCATTCTAAGGCACTTGCCGCTACCTTCCCAAGTCCGTTTCGCTTGTGCCGGGCATGGACAGCGTCAGACTCCGGCGCCGGCCGCAGGAAACGTGATGCCAAAGCGGGTCGATCCGTTTGCTGAGAAAGGTAGCAGGACGAGCGGCGCAGTTCAGCCGTGACCCGCGCGCTTGTCTTTTCTCGCTCGCGAGAGTTCGCTCCACAGCCCCACGACCGCGACCACAAAGGGCAAGATCAAGAGGAACAGGAAGGTCCGGTCAAGCGACTGGAACCATTCAATCCAAACCTGATAATCGAACATTTCCATGGCCGCTTTCGGTACCGCCCGGAAGCAGAAAACGGCCACCGCCGTTGGAGCCAGCGCCGCAAGAAAGAGTCCAAACGGGTTGATTGACTGCTCATCGAAGGAATTCTTCAGGATCGCGAAGCCTGCCGGATTGGGCGCATTGGCAATGACTGTGAGGCCGCCTCCTGTGACGGCACCGGCAACCAAAGCGTACTTGAATTCGTCAGACACGCCGCTGACCAGGGATCCTAAATAGGTAAGAGCGGCGTTGTCGGTGATCGCCGTGAGGGCAGTCGCTCCGTAATACAGAGTCGTTTCGCTGAGGCTAGCCAAAACTGCCTGAAGCCACCATTGCTGCTGCCCGCCAAGAACCACCAGACCGGCCAGAAAAAAAGCGACCATGAGTCCTTCTCTCAGCATCAGTCCGTCGTGATGCCTCTTGTACGCCTCGGCCAGCCCGAGAAACAATAGAAACAGGCCTACGAACATCTCCGGCTGGTGATTGGTCGCCACGACTCCGGCCAAAATCGCAAGATTCACAAAGACGAAAGCAGCGGGTGTCCGCGCCCCTGTTCCTGGTACATCGGCTCTGGCCTTTTGCGTGAGCTCATTCTTGAAAAGGAGGGTCAGGATCAAAGCGTTTGTCACAACCGCGACAAGCGCCTTCCAGCCGAACATGGAGAACACGGTTCCCGTATCCCATCCCCATTTTGCCGCGACCATGAGTATCGGCGGTGCGGCAAAATTGGTGAGCGTGCCGCCGATGGAAACATTTACGAAAAGCACGCCCAGCGTCAGGTATTTCAGTCTGTTCGAGGCTTGCCGGGAAAATATCACGTCGCGAAGCATCAGTGCCGCCAAGGTCATCGCCGCGGGTTCGGTGACCACGGACCCGAACAGCGGTACCACGGACAAGGCAAGAAAATAGTAGGCCACTGCCGCCGGAAGCGGAACAACGACGGCCAGTCTCCTTACCGCGTCGGACACGAACTGCAGGATCGGCTTGCTCGCTGAAACCACCATGATGACGAAGACGAACATGGGTTCGACGAAACGGCTTTTATCGAGATAGTCGGAGGCCGCCCCCCAGCCAAGTGCCGCAGCCATGAAGATCAGCAGCACGAAAGACCAGAATCCAAAGACCGTTTCCACTTCGCCGAGCAGATGCCACAAGCCCGCGTGGCCGGGCCGGGTGTGCGCAAGATGTTCGAAGTACTTGGTTGAGAAGGTATGCACAATAGCCAGTCCGAACAGGGTGGCACCCGTCAATTGCATCCAGGTGACTGCAGTGATCGCTTGCATAGGGCTGCCTCTTCAGTTGATCGCGGTGAGTAGCAATGCTACGGTTGGCCCCAGGCTTTGAAAATTCGCATTTCGACGTAAGCAAATTCACTTACTTGCCAGCGCGAGCTTCTGGTCCCATCATTGGGAATCCTCGATCGAACGATGCGGATCGCATTCATGCAGGCTGATTTCCCGATATTCGGACCGCGCCGTTCGCTCGCCGCGCATATCAGGGATGCTGTGATGTTCGCCGCCTGCTATATCGCGCTCGACTGGGCCAGCTACATCTACCCGCTGGGACCGTTCAACATCACGCCTTGGAATCCGCCGCCTGCTCTCAGCATCGTCTGGATGATGCTCGGGGGGTTGGCTTACGCACCGATCGTTTTCGGCACGATCTTCATTGCCGACGTCATTATTCGCGATGCGCCGGGAGGCCTGCTCATTACGGCGCTGACCTCGCTGGTGCAGGCGGGCGGCTACGCTGCGATCGCCGGAACGCTCAGGTATTTCCTCAAATCCGATTCCAGGCTGAGCGATACGCGGCAAGTCTGGATTTTCGTTGCGGTTACCGCGATCGGAACCGCGATCGTCGGGGCGCTTTACGTAGGGGTTCTATGGGCAAATGATCTTTTTGTCGGTAAGTTGTTTAGCGCCGCCGTGTTTCGGTTTTGGCTGGGCGATGCGGTCGGGGTGCTGATTACAGCACCCCTGCTCCTGCTCGCCGCGGACAATGTCGCGCGCGAGCGCTTGCTCAATTCCTGGCGCAGACCGGAAACCGTCTTGCAGTTTGCGGTGATGGTCGCCGCGATGTTTTTTGTCTTCGAAGGTGCGGGCGGTGACCCATCGAAATATTTCTATCTCTTGTTCCTGCCGCTGATTTGGATCGCTTTGCGGGGTGGGTTCATCGGCGCCGCGGTAGCCTCAGGCGTTGTTCAGGTCGGCGTGGTGTTGGGTGCCCACGGCGGGCCTATGCACTCGCTGGCGCTGGTGGAATTGCAGGCACTGGTGGCCGCGCTTTCGCTTACCGGGCTGTTCCTCGGCGTCATGGTCGACGAGCGCGAACGGGCAACCGAGGGTCTTAAGGCGTCGCTGCGGCTGGCAGCCGCAGGCGAGATGGCGGGCGCTATCGCCCACGAAATCAATCAACCGCTTGCCGCATTGAGCAATTACGGCAGGGCCTGCCAGCTCTTTCTCGAGCGCGGCGAAGGCAAGATTCCTTATGCCGAGCTCAATGCGACGATTGAAAAGATGCTTGGAGAGTCAAAGCGCGCGGCGGAGGTAGTGGGGCGCCTTCGGGATTTTTTTCGCACCGGGACAACGCGGTTGGAACAGGTGACGGTCGAAAGCCTGCTGGAAAGGGCGCGCCGAATCGGCAAGAAACTCGACCCGTCCGGCGACGTCAATTTCCGTGTCGAGACGGATGCGGGCGCATCGATACTGCTGGCGGATCGACTGCAAATCGAATTGGTTCTGCGCAATCTGATCGCAAACGCGTTTGAAGCGATAGCAAATCTGCCAGCGGGCGAAAAAGATGTCACCGTCTCGGCGCATCAGCTAGCGGGCGGCCGGATTCTGTTCCGCATTGCGGATACCGGACCGGGGCTCTCGCCTTCGGCGCGCAAACTGTTGTTTGAACCATTTTCAAGCACCAAGCCCATGGGAATGGGATTGGGCCTGGCCATTAGCCAGGCGATCGCCGAAGCGCACGGCGGGTCGCTCAATGCCGCGCTCACCAAACACGGCGAATTTGACCTGGTGCTGCCGGGCTTGGCTGCCGATGAATAGTCCGGCTTATGACGGTCTCACCGTCTACATCGTCGAGGACGATGCCGCCATGCGCGACTCGCTGTCCCTGATGCTGGGGCTCCTGGGCTTTCGCTCGGTGTCGTTCGATAGCGCCGAAGCGTTCCTCGATACGTATCTGGATGAGTGGGCCGGCTGCGTCGTGGCGGACCTCAGACTTCCGGGAATGAGCGGACTTGAACTGCAAGCAAATCTTCGTACGAGAGGCAAGAAATTGCCGTTCGTGATCATCACCGGACATGGAGACGTGAAATCCGCGCGCACGGCATTCCAGTCGGAAGCCGTGGATTTTATCGAAAAGCCCTTTGACGAAGCGGAGTTGCGGCTAGCGATTGAAAAGGGCTTAGACAGGGAATCGCGGCGAATCCAGCATGCGGAAACGGTCAACGATCAGGCCTTGAAATTGGCGAAGCTGACCAATCGCGAGCGGGAGGTCCTGGAACTGGTCGGGAAAGGACTTCACGCGAAGGAAATCGCAGCGTCCCTCCACATCAGCGCGCGCACGGTCGAGGTTCACAAGGCCAACCTGATGACGAAGCTCGAAGCGCGTAATGTTTCCGAGTTGGTCCGGTTTGCGCTCGCCGCGGAAAAGCGTTAGCTCAAAGTTTCGTCACGAGGGCGCGCCCTTGTCCGCAACATTCAGTCTATGGCAGCGAAGAACATCCATGCCACCAGCCCGACGATACCGGCCGGAACGCTGTAGCGCTCGAATTTCGACACGGCGTCGCCAGCGATCACCTCGACCGGCACCGTCGTCAGTTCTAGCACCTTGTTGGTGGTCGAATCCTCCAACATGCGCGTGAGCGAGTTCTTGCGCGCGGTACTCATTACGATGTGGTCGCATTGGAGCATGCGCGCCGTCTTGGTGATGAGCTTCGCCTTGTCCCCCACCTCGATGTGCACCGAATAGGGTACGCCGTAGCCGTCCAGTGCCCGCCTGACCGGCCGCAGCGTCTTCTCCGCCTGGTCGCGGTGAAAGTCGTCGCGGCTTTTCTTGCCGACAAATCGCGCAATATGCCACGAGAATGGCGGCTGCACGTTCAGCAGGTGAATTTCCAGCGCGTGGTTCTTCATGAACTCCCTTATGACGTGCGGCACCGCGAAACGCGAACTGCGGGAGCTGTCGATCGGGACAAGTATCTTCAACATGGCGTTTCCTCCTTTGACGCCGTACGAAATTGAAGCGCGACTGCCGCGCCGCTGCGCAAACTCGGCGAGTCTCGCGCTGATTCTCGATGCCAACATGCGATGATTCTTGACGAACCCCGCCCACAATACGCTGGCCACTATCACCGCGTACAAAGCCGGCGCCGTCAGCGTGTAGGCCGAAAGAAGATCTTTGAGGTAGGGCTCGGCGGAAATCATCTTGGCCGCCGTCAGGGCGAGCACGCCGGCTCCCAGATAGACGAAGCCCGGGAAGTGCTCGACGAAGCGCAGCAGCAGGGTGCTGCCCCAGACCACGATCGGGACGCTGATCAGCAGTCCGATGACGACCAGCAGAAAGCTTCCCTGCGCGGCGCCGGCCACCGCCAGGACATTGTCCAGTCCCATCACCATGTCGGCGACTACGATGGTCCTGATTGCACCCCAAAACGTGCTTGCGGCATCGATTTTAGCTTCGCTCCCGCTGCCGTTTTCAGGCAGCAGTAGCTTGTAGGCAATCCACACCAGCAGCACCCCGCCGGTAAACAGCAGGCCCGGTATTTTGAGCAGCCAAACCACTATCAGGGTCAGCGAGCTGCGCACCACGATTGCCCCCACCGTGCCCCAGATGATTGCCTGCCGTTGCCGATGCCGGGGCACCGACCGGGCGGCGAGCGCGATGACGATGGCGTTGTCGCCGGCGAGCACCAGGTCGATGACGACTATCGCCGCCAACGCCGAGAGAAACTCCATGCTGAGCAATTCCACGCAACAGACCTCTCAGATTTTCATGGCCCTGCGCATCGCGGGGATCGCCGCGGCTACTCCCGGTTCGCGAACCCCAGCAGGTGGATCAAGCTGGTGAACAGGTTGAAGATGGACACGTAGAGCGTGACCGTGGCCATGATGTAGTTGGTCTCGCCGCCATGGATGATGTTGCTGGTTTCGTAGAGGATCAGTCCGGACATCAGCAGCACGAACATGGCGGATACGGCCAGCGACAGTCCCGGCATATCGAAGAAGATCGCGCCGAGCCCGGCCAGAAAGGCGACCAGGATGCCGACCATGAGGAATCCCCCCATGAAGCTGAAATCCTTGCGACTGGTCAGCGCATAGCCGGACAGGCCCATGAATACTGCGCCGGTGGCGCCCAGGGCGGTCATGACCAACTGCGGACCGTTTGGCATGCCGAGATAGGCGTCGAGGATCGGCCCCAGGGTGTAGCCCATGAAACCGGTGAGCCCGAACACGAAGGCCAGCCCCAAAGCACTGTCGCGGAACCTTGTGGTCAGAAACAGCAGACCGAAGTAGCCCACCAGGGTGATGACGAACCCCGGATGAGGCAGCTTCATGGACATCGACGCCGCGGCGGTGAGCGCGCTGAACCCGAGGGTCATGGCCAACAACAGATAAGTGTTGCGGATGACCTTGTTGGTGGCGAGCGCCGCCGGGACTGAACCGGCTGCGGTCGGGACTTGGATTGCGCGTAATTGACTATCGATCGGCACGGCGTTGGCCCTCCTCTAAATGTCGGAACAAGACTACGATAACGTCGATAATGTACGTTGACAAATCGAATATAATTGCATATCTACTCGGAAAACCCGAAGAGACCGAGGAGACACTGGCCGATGAACGCGCTGAACTACAAGCACCTGCACTACTTCTGGACGGTCGCAAAAGCCGGCGGGATCGCGCGCGCGGGCGAGCGCCTGCACCTGACTCCGCAAACGGTCAGCGGGCAATTGAGTCTGTTCGAGAACGTGCTGGGCTACAAACTCTTCACCCGCGTCGGGCGCCACCTCGAGCTTTCCGATGCGGGACGAGCGGTGCTGAGCTATGCCGACGAGATCTTCACCCTGGGCGAGGAACTGGAAGGCGTCATGCGCCACCCCACGCAAGGTCGTATGCCGCAGTTCAGGGTGGGCGTTTCCGATTCCGTGCCGAAGTCCATCGCTTACCGGCTCCTGGAGCCGGCGGTGCGTCTGCCGGAACCGCCTTGCATCGTCTGCCGGGAAGGAAAGCTCGCCGGCCTGCTGGCGGAACTCGCGGTCCACCGTCTGGACATTGTGATTGCCGACAGCCCCATGCCGCCCACCGTCAGCATCAAAGGGTTCAGTCACTTGCTCGGGGAATCGGATATGACGTTCTTTGCCACGGCGCAACTGGCGCGAAAGCACAAGGGCTCATTCCCGCACTGCCTGGACGGCGCGCCAATGCTCCTGCCGGGCGAGGATTCGGCGGTACGGCCGCGCCTGATGCAGTGGTATGAAAAAATGCAGGTCCATCCGCGGATTGTCGGCGAATTCGATGATGGCGCCTTGCTGAAGGCGTTCGGTCAAGTCGGCATCGGCATTTTTGCGGCGCCATCCGCGATCGCCAAGGAAGTACGTCTGCAATATGGCGTGGTGGCCATCGGCCACACCGGCGCGGTGACCGAGCAGTTCTACGCCATGTCAGTGGAGCGCCGCCTCACGCACCCGGCGGTGGTCGCAATCAGTTCGGCGGCACGGCAGGAACTGTTTCGCCGGAGCACCCGCCGCGGTCACGATTCCCGGCAATAGGAGGCCACCGATGCAATACCTTCCTCATCTGTTTGAAAACAATCGGGCCTGGGTGGAAAAGATGACGACCCAGGACCCCGGTTTCTTCCGCCGTCTGGCGGACATCCAATCGCCGAAGTACCTCTGGATCGGCTGCTCCGACAGCCGGGTGCCGGCCAACCAAATCACGGGCCTTCAGCCAGGGGAGGTGTTCGTTCATCGCAACGTGGCCAATGCCGTAATCCACACCGACCTGAACTGCCTCTCGGTCATCCAGTTCGCCGTCGACGTGCTGGCAGTCAATCACATCATCGTCTGCGGCCATTATGGCTGCGGCGGCGTGAAGGCTGCATTAACCGGCGAGCGCCTCGGCCTGATCGACAACTGGCTGCGCCACGTCCAGGATGTGCGCGACAAGCATTCCCATCTGCTTGCGCCGACCATGGACATGGCGGCCCGCTGGGAGCGACTGTGCGAGTTGAACATCATCGAGCAGGTCAGGCACGTGACCCAGACCACCATCGTGCGCGACGCCTGGAACCGAGGGCGAAACCTGATCATTCATGGCTGGATCTACCGACTGAGCGACGGGAAGCTGCGGGATCTCTGCGTCTCGGTGGAGGGCAGCGACGGTGTCGAACCCGCGTACTCCAACGGGCTGAGGGGATTGTGTTGAACGTCCCCCGACAAGCCCTGGACCGCGCACCTCGCGCACCCGGCGGCGCACCGATTGCGCGACCGCCGACGCGGCGAAGGCGCGGGATATTATTGCTGGTCATTTATGGCGCCTATCTCGCCGCGATTCTTCGGCAGAAGCCGGCCTAACAATCCATGCCGGGGATGGAAAAAGTCAGAGTTCGGCGCCGGCGGCAGGAAACGTGATGACGAAGCGGGTCGATCCGTTCGAGGAGAGAGCCTGGATCGTTCCCTTGTGCGCGTCGACGATCGATTTGGTGATCGCCAGCCCGAGTCCGGCCCCGTCGCTGCTCGCCTTCTGGCGGGAACGATCGACGCGATAGAACCGGTCGAACAGCCGCGGCAGGTGCTCCGGTTCGATCCCCTCGCCCGGGTTCCCGACCGTCAACTGGGTTTCTCCGGATTTGCGCTGGTCGATGAGCACCTTGACCGACCCGTCGCGCGGCGTGTGCCGTATGGCATTCGAAAGCAAATTGCTCAGCGCGCGGCGAATCATCAACCTGTCCCCCGGGACCACCCCGGCTCCGGCGAGAACCAGGCCGACGCCGTGTTCCTCCGCGAACGCTTCGTAAAACCCGAACAGCTCGCGCGCCTCCGCCGCCAGATCCGCCATTTCGCTGCTCGGCACCATCAGCCCGTTGTCGGCCTTCGCCAGGAACAGCATGTCGGCGATCATGCGCGCCAGCCGTTCGTACTCCTCCAGGTTCGAGTAGAGCACTTCACGATATTGGTCCGCCGACCGCGCTTTGGAAATCGCCACCTGCGTCTGGGTCATCAGGTTGCTGATAGGCGTGCGCAGCTCGTGCGCCAGATCAGAGGAGAAGTCCGACAGGCGCCGGAACGAGTCTTCGAGGCGGGCGAGCATGCCGTTGAAGGCAATCGCCAAATCGACCAGTTCGGTCGGCACAGATTCGGGCGGCAGGCGCTCGCCGAGGCGGCTGGCTGAAATGCCGTGGGTTAGCCGCGCCAACTCGCGCACCGGCGCCAGTCCCCGGCGCGCCGCGATCCAGCCGAGAAGCGCGGTTAACGCGATGCTCGCGGTAATGGCCAACCAAAGACTCTTTCGGAATGCCTCCATGAACATTTGGTGATGATCGATGTTTATCGCGACCACAACGGTTAGCGGCGGCTGCCCGGCGATGCCGGTGACGGCCGCCGCGGCGATGCCGCGGTATGCATGCCCGTCCCGTTCCCACACTACCGGCTTTGCGGGCCTGGATGAATCTTCCGACAGCCGGGCTTCGAGCAGGGGAGTGGGAAAAATCGCGCCTGAGGATTTGAACAGCAGTTTGCGGTCCGAACCGACCACGGCGACGGACAGGTCGTGATGTCCCACCAAGGCGTTTGCAAGACTTTGTGGAACGGCAGCCAGATCGGCTGGGGCGCGCGCCTTGGTCAGCGTGTAACGGACGAGTTCCAGTTTGGCGTTGAGTCCCGTCAGATCCTGTTCCTCGAAATGCGCTTCCACCAAGGTGCCGATCAGGGTGCCGACTACGAGCAGCACGGCCGTCGAGGCCGTCGAGAAGAACAAGGTGAGGCGGAAGGTGATCGACTTGGACCGCATCACGCCGGTTCCGGGATTTCGAGCACGTAGCCCATGCCTCTGACGGTGCGGATCAGTTTGGGCTCGAAATCGTCGTCTATTTTCGCCCGCAGACGGCGCACGGCGACCTCGATCACGTTGGTGTCGCTGTCGAAGTTCATGTCCCACACCTGGGATGCAATCAGCGAGCGCGGCAGCACCTCGCCCTGGCGCCGCAGCAGCAGTTCGAGCAGCGCGAATTCCTTGGCGGTGAGATCGATGCGTTTTCCGGCGCGCGTTACGCGCCGGCGCAGCAGATCGAGTTCCAGGTCGGCAATCCGGAACAACTCCGGTTCGCTGGTCCTGCCGCGGCGCAGCAGCGCACGCACCCGCGCCAGCAGTTCCGAGAACGCGAACGGCTTCACCAGGTAATCGTCCGCACCGAATTCCAGTCCTTTCACCCGGTCATCGACCTGATCGCGCGCGGTCAGGAACAGCACCGGCAGGTGCTTGCCCTGGTGCCGGATCTCCCGCAGCACCTGCCATCCGTCGAGTCTGGGCAGCATGACATCGAGTATGACGAGATCGTAGTCGCCGGTCAGGGCCAGGTGCAAGCCGTCGACGCCGTCGCGCGCCAGGTCCGCCACGAAGCCGGCCTCGGACAGGCCCTGCTTCAGATAGTCCCCGGTCTTTTGCTCGTCTTCGACGATCAGGACTTTCATCGCTTTTCCTTGTGGCGGTGGTTACGCACGTCAATTGTGCGCGCGACCAGCCACCGTTTCCGAAGATTACAAACTTGTAATGGCGCTGTCAGCTTTTTGTTGGGTGTCTGAAAGCAAGATGACGGTCGTGAAAAGTAGATACAAGCGGCGAATCCTGGACATGATACAGATGATAATGGAGCGGATGCCGCGGCGCCAGGAGGGGCAACTGCCAATACCGATGAAATGAAATAGTGGGATGGGGATGGGGGTGGCGACGCCAAAAGGATAATCCCGATTTTCTGTTACATTTGCTTCCACATGGTGATTCGAATCCGAAGACTAGTGCTATACCTGCTGCTCGCGTGCCTGCCGCTGCAAAGCATGGCTGCGCCGGCACACATGCTGCTCTGCGATGACGCGACGCCGGCCGTTGCCGATGGCTTGCACGTTCACGACGATGGTGACGAGCATCCCGCACATGAAGGGCCGGTCGATCAGGGTGGAGCGTCCTCGCATGATTGCTGCCAGCAGTATTTCCCCGGCGCGCTGCACAGCGGTTCGCCGGATGCCGGCGAGACGGGAATCGTGTCCGTCCCGGTCGGGCCCGCCAGCTTCTATTCCTTCTTCCCCGAGCGCCTCAAGCGCCCGCCGCTAAGCGAGCTCGCCGTCTGATCGGCGAGTGGCGTCTCCTGCCCCGAGATCGGGGCTGACCCACCGTCTTTCGCGGATGCGAACCGCATCCGCTCGCGCACTGCGCCGGTGAGCCGGCCCAGGGCATGTCGTTGGGGGTAGCAATGAAATATCTGTGGGCAGCAATTGCCGGTGTCGCTGCGGCGTTGCCGGCGCACGCGCAAAGCCTGCGCGATGCGCTCGAGGCGGCATGGACGCGGCAGCCGCTCGCGCAGGCAAGACCGGCGCGCGCGCAAGAGTTCGCGGCAAAACGCGACGCCGCGCAGGCCTTGTTTCCCGAGCCGCCCAGTCTGGTCGTCGGTAACCGCGACGACCGCCTGCACCGCAACCAGGGGGCACGCGAGGTGACTGCCGAAATTGCTTTGCCGCTGTGGTTGCCCGGAGAACGGGGCCGCCAGGATGCGATCGTCAGTGCCGAGAGCGATCAGTACAATGCCGCGCTCGCCGCGGCGAAGCTGAAGATTGCCGGCGAAGTGCGTGAGGCATATTGGCAGGTACGGCTCACCGAAAACGAGTTGGCGCTCGCGTGGCGCAAGGTGGAGGAAGCGGCGGTGCTCGCGGCCGATGTCGAGCGTCGCGTCAAGGCCGGCGACCTGGCGCGCGTTGATCTGAACCAGGCGCAGGCCGCGGAACGTCTGGCGCGCGGTGCACTGGCCGAAGCCGAGATCAAGAGATTCAGGGCGAAGCAGGGCTTTAACCTGTTGACGGGGTCGGGCATGTTGCCTGGCGGCGAAGAGAACCGCGCCACGCAGGCCGTCTACCTTGAGGACCATCCGCTGCTCGCGCCGCTGCGACGGGCGGTGGCCACTACGCAAGCGAAGCTTGATCTGGCCACGCAAAGCCTGCGCAACAACCCCGAGTTGGAACTTGGGCTGCGGCGCGAACGTGGTCTGTTCGACGAGCCCTACTCCCACTCTCTTGAAGTGCGCTTTCGGTTGCCGTTCGCGACCGATGCGCGCAATAGACCGCGGATTGCCGCTGCAAACGGGGAAATGATCGAAGCGCAAGCTGCCTACAACCTGGAGCGCGCCAAGGTGGCGGCCGAGATCGAAGCGGCGCGGCGCGAACTGGAGCAAGCACGCACTGTAATGCAATTAACGCAGTCGCGCTTCACGCTCGCCGCCGATACCCAGCGCCTGCTGGCCAGGGCTTTCACGTTCGGTGAGCTCGATTTGATCGCGCGGCTGCGCTCCGAAAACGAACGATTCGAAGCGGAATTGCAGTTCACGCGTGCGCAGCTCGAGGCTGCGCGCGCCATCTCGCGTTTCAATCAGGCACTAGGAGTATTGCCATGAAGTGGTTCGTCCATTTGATGCTTCTCGTATGGCCCGCGATCGCGCTGGCGGATGCAGGCCACGACCACGGCGCCACGCCTCCCGCCGTGTCCGCGACCCTCGCGCCGCGCCTCGAGGCGCGGTCCGAGAGCTTCGAGCTGCTGGCGGTTCTCGAGGGCGGCAAGCTCGCGCTTTACCTCGACCGTTTCGCCACCAACGAACCGGTGTCCGATGCCCGCATCGAAATCGAAAGCGGCGCATTCAAAGCCGTCGCGCAGCCTGGCGCGGATGGCATCTACACCGCCCCGGGGGAAGCATTCGCCAAACCCGGACAATATCCGTTGGTGTTCACGATCCAGGCCGCTGATAGCTCTGATTTGCTGAACGGCACCCTCACCGTTGCGCAGCCCGCCGGTCCGTCCGCGCGCAGTCGTGACTGGACTGAATGGCCGGTGTGGATCGCGGGCGGCGTGGTCGTGGTATTCGGCGCAGCCTGGCTACTGCTGCGCCGCGGAAGAACTTCGCACGCTGCCATCGCGCGCCTGGCCGCGGTATTCACGCTGGCTGCACTGGCGGCTGTGTCCGCAGCCACCTTCGCGCACGAAGGCGAGGACCACGGCAACGACAAGAAAGGTCCGAGCGCGGCGCCCGGCGATGCCGGAACCGACAATGCCAGCGCGCGACGGCTGGCCGACGGCGGCGTGTTTATGCCGAAAGCCATGCAACGCCGACTCGGTATACGCACCATCGCGGCGGAGCCGGGCGAGCTTGCGCGGGGCGTGGAGCTGAACGGCCGGGTCATCAGTGACCCCAACGCCGGCGGGCGCGTGCAGGCTAGCCAGTCCGGACGCATCGAATCCGGGCCGCACGGTCTGGCGACGCTGGGGCAAAGAGTAAAAAAAGGCGATGTGCTCGCCTACGTCAAGCCGGTCGCGAGCGCAATCGAGCTCGGCAACCAGCGCGCGCAACTGGCGGAAATTACCGCGCAGCACGGGTTCACCGAGAAAAAGGTGAAGCGTCTCGAGGCGCTCGAGGGCAGCGTGCCGCAAAAAGAGATCGACGCCGCGCGCGCGGAGTTCGCCAGCCTGGCCGAAAGAAAAACCGTGGTCGGCGCGAGTCTCAGCCATCGCGAAGCCCTCGTCGCACCGGCGTCCGGGGTCGTCAGCGCGGCGTCCGCGGTGAGCGGGCAGGTCGTGGAAGCGCGTGAAGTGCTGTTCGAGATCGTGGACCCGCAACGGCTGATGGTGGAAGCGCTCGCCTACGATCCGGAGATGCTCGCGGACATTGCCGGCGCCAGCGCGGTCCTGCCGCACGGCGCCTCGCTGCCGCTCGTTTTCGTCGGCGGCGCCCAGCAACTGCGCGAGCAGGCGCTGCCGCTGGTATTCCGGATCAAGCCGCCGCTGCCGCCGCTGGCGGTGGGCCAGCCGCTGAAAGTGGTGGTGCAGACCAGGCGCACGATCAAGGGTATCGCCGTACCGCTTGCGGCGCTCACCCGAAGCGGTGGCGGCGACACCGTGGCGTGGGTGCACGCCGGCGCCGAAACATTCGTCGCCAAGAAAGTGCGTTTCCAGGCGCTCGACGGCGCGAACGTGGCATTAATCGAGGGGATCGCGGCCGGCGACCGCGTCGTTACCGCGGGCGCCGCGGCGCTGGCGCAAGTGCGCTGAGAGGATAGTCATGTTCGACTGGATAATCGACGCGAGCCTCAAGCAGCGGCTGCTGGTGCTGGCGCTGTCGCTGGCGCTCATTTTTTACGGCGGCCACACCATCAGGCAGATGCCGGTGGACGTGTTCCCCGACCTCAACAAGCCGACCGTGACCCTGCTCACCGAAGCGGGCGGCATGGCGCCTGAAGAAGTCGAGCAGCTCGTCACCTTTCAGATCGAGACCGCGATGAACGGCATGCCCGGAGTAACGCGCGTGCGCTCGGTTTCCGGCATCGGGCTGTCGGTCGTATCGGTCGAGTTCGACTGGGGCACGGAGGTCTTCCGCAACCGCCAGCAGGTCGCCGAGCGGCTGTCGCTCGTCAAGGAGCAGTTGCCCGAGGGCATCACGCCGCAGATGGGGCCGATCGCCTCGATCATGGGCGAGATCATGCTGATCGCGCTGCCGGCCGATCCGGAAAACACGAGCCCGATGCAAGCGCGCGAATACGCCGACTGGGTGATGCGGCCGCGCCTGCTCACCATTGCGGGCGTGGCGCAGGTGATTCCGATCGGCGGCGAGGTCAAGCAGTATCGCGTCGAGCCCGCTCCGGCGCAAATGTCCGCGCTCGGCGTGACCCTCGATCAGATCGAGTCCGCGCTCAAGAATTACGCCGCCAACACCAGCGGCGGCTTTCTCGAGCAAAGCGCGCGCGAGTACCTGATCCGCAACATCGGCCGCACCAACCGGCTTGCCGACCTGCAGAACCTCGCCATCGGCGCAAGAAACAACCAGCCGATCCTGCTCAAGCAGGTGGCGCAGGTGAAGTTGGCCGCGGCGGCGAAGCGCGGCGATGCGAGCTACAACGCCAAGCCCGCGGTGATTCTCTCGGTGCAGAAGCAACCCGCCGCCGACACGGTGAAGCTCACGCGCGCTATCGAAACCGCGCTGGCCGACCTCGGCAAATCGCTGCCGGCGGGCATGGCGCCACCCCAGATCGTATTCAAGCAGGCCAACTTCATCGAAGCCTCGGTCAGCAACGTCGAGGAGGCGCTGCGCGACGGCGCGATCATGGTCGCGGTGGTGCTGTTCCTGTTCCTGCTCAATTTCCGCACCACCTTGATTTCCCTTACCGCAATTCCGATGTCGATCCTGATCACCGCGCTCACGTTCAAGCTGATGGGGCTTTCGATCAACACCATGACCCTCGGCGGTCTCGCGATCGCGATCGGCGCGCTGGTGGACGACGCCGTCGTCGGGCTCGAGAACATCCTGCGCCGGCTCAAGCGCAACGTCACCGACGGCACGCACAAGCCGGCGCTGGAAGTGATCGCCGCGGCCACCAAGGAAGTGCTCTCCGGCATCGTCTATGCCACGGTCATCATCGCGCTGGTGTTCGTGCCGCTGTTCGCGCTCTCCGGCATCGAGGGCCGGCTGTTCGCGCCGCTGGGCGTCGCGTTCATCGTTTCCATTCTAGCCAGCATGCTGGTATCGGTGACGCTTACCCCGGTGCTGTGCTACTACCTGCTCGCCCCGCGCCGGCGACTTGCGGCACCCGGGGCGCATCGGAACCCCGCCGGCGACGCCGCAAAAATACCGTGGTGGTCGCTGCGTTTCAACCTGCACGCCGGCGAGGAATACAGTCCGCTGGTAAAGAAGCTCAAGCAATGGGATACGCATATCCTTTACTGGTCGTTCGATCACGCCCGGCCGCTGTTGACGGCCGCGCTGGCGGCCGCGCTGCTCGCCGTTGCCACGGTGCCGTTTTTCCCGCGCGCGTTTCTGCCGTTGTTCAACGAAGGCACGCTCACCATCAACCTGCTGCTCAATCCGGGAACCTCGCTCTCCGAATCCAACCGCGGCGGCGCCCGCGCCGAGCAGTTGATCGCGCAAGTGCCGGAAGTCATCCACGTCGGGCGCCGCACCGGCCGCGCCGAGCTCGACGAGCATGCCGAGGGCGTGCATTACACCGAGATTGACGTCGACCTGAAACGCTCGCAGCGCAGCCGCAACGCGGTGCTGCAGGACATCCGCAACCGCCTCGGCGTGCTGCCGGCGGTGGTCAACGTCGGGCAGCCGATCTCGCACCGGCTCGACCACATCCTGTCGGGGGTGCGCGCGCAGATCGCGCTCAAGATCTACGGCGACGACCTCGATACGCTGCGCGCGCTGGCAGCGCAGTTGCGCGACCGGCTGGCAACGATAAGCGGCATCACCGACCTGCAGATCGAGAAGGCGGTGCTGATTCCGCAACTCAAGCTGCGCGTGGACTACGAAAAGGCGGCGGCCTACGGCGTGGCGCCGGCGGCGGTGCTGAAAGCGCTCGAGACGCTGGTTGGCGGCGAGAAGCTGGCGCAGGTGATCGAAGGCAGCCGCCGCTTCGACCTGGTGGTGCGCCTGCCCGACTCCGAGCGCGGCCCGCAGGCGCTGCAGCGGCTTCTGATCGAAACGCCGGCGGGCCGGGTCCCGCTTGGGCGCATCGCCGAGATCGAGGATGGCGACGGCCCCAACCAGGTCTCGCGCGACAACACGCGCCGGCGCATCGCGATCTCGGCCAACTCCGACGGCGCCGACCTCTCCGGTATCGTGGCGCGTATCCGCGCCGAAATCGCCATCAACCCATTGCCCACCGGCTACTTCACCAGCCTCGAGGGCCAGTTCCAGGCGCAGGAGGAAGCCACGCGCCTGATCGCCCTGCTCTCGCTGATGTCGCTGCTGCTGATCTTCATCGTACTCTACACGCGCTACCGCTCCACCGCGCTGTCGCTGATGATCATGGGCAACATTCCGCTCGCGCTGGTGGGCAGCGTCGTGGCGCTGGCGGTTGCGGGCCAGCCGCTGTCGGTCGCGTCGATGATCGGCTTCATCACGCTCGCCGGGATCAGCACGCGCAACGGCATCCTGAAGGTGAGCCACTACATCAACCTGTGCGCGTTCGAGGGCGAAAAATTCGGCAAGGAGATGATCGTGCGCGGTTCGCTCGAGCGCCTGACACCGGTGTTCATGACCGCGCTGGTGGCGGCGTTCGCGCTGGTGCCCCTGATGCTCGCGGCCGACGAGCCGGGCAAGGAAATCCTGCACCCGGTGGCGGTAGTGATTTTCGGCGGGCTGGTGAGCTCCACCCTCCTCGACACCATCCTCACGCCGGTAATGTTCTGGCTGTGGGGTGAGAAGCCGCTCAAGCGCCTGCTCGATGAGCATGCAAAGCAGGCTTTTTGAAGCGCATCACCGCAACCATCCGCGTCAACCACTGAAAGGGAGACTGACCATGAAACCGAGCAACGTTATGTTTGCCGCCATGCTGCTGTGCCTCTCGCTTGCTGCCCGCGCCGACGGGCCCGCGATCGGCCCGAACGGAGGCCAGGTCAGAGACGCCGGGAAATATCATCTGGAACTGGTCGTCAAGGATAGCGCGCTTACGGTGTACGTCACCGGCAGCAAGGACGCGAAAGTCGCGACCAAAGGCGCGACCGGCAACGCGACGGTGCTGGCGGGCAAAAACGCCTCCAGCGTGAAGCTCGAGCCGCGCGGTGAAAATGCGCTCGCGGGAAGCGGCAGTTTTCAGCCGGCGCCGGACATGAAGGTCGTGGTGTCCGTGACGCTGCCCGGCCAGCCGCCGGTCCAGGCGCGCTTCACGCCGCTGGGTCGGATGCGTGCTGGTTAGGACATTGTATGATGCCGGCAGGCCGAACTGCAGCCATGCTTTAATCCTGGCAGCGCAAGCCGGCCCTAGTTGGAAATCCATCGACGATGAGCACCATTGAGCCCAAAGGTCAGGATCCTTCGCCGGAGGGCGCTTGGACCCATGTTTTCCTCGCTTGGCTCATCGCCGGCGTGTCGACGCTGGGCGCCCTGTTTCTCAGCCTGGTCATGGACATCGCTCCCTGCGTATTGTGCTGGTACCAGCGCATTTTCATGTTTCCGCTAGTCTTCATCCTGGCTGCCGGACTGTTCCCGTTCGATGCCAGGCTCGTGCGCTATGCCCTTCCCCTCGCGCTCGCGGGCTGGATGATCGCATTGTTCCATGTCCTCGTCGTCGCAGGCGTAATTCCGGAAAATGTCAGCCCATGCGCGCAAGGTATTCCGTGCAAGGACCAGCAGATCGAGTGGTTCGGGTTTCTGACGATACCGCTGCTTTCGCTAATCGCTTTTTCCGCAATCGGCTTGCTGCTTGTATTGACTCACTTAAAGGTGTCCAAATGAAAAAAGGGGTAAAGATCAAACAAGGGGTGCCAGTCAAAAAAAGTGTACCAATGAAAAAACCCGTGTTCATTGTTTCCGCAGCCTTGCTGCTGCTCGTCTTTGTGCTCGGCACGCTTCTATACAAGAGCGAAAAGCTCGATAAATCGGCGAAGATGGCCGCGCAGAACCAAACCTTTCTCGCACGAGAGCATGCGCCCAGGCTTGGCCCGGCGGACGCCAAGGTGCATATTGTCGAATTCTTGGATCCGGCTTGCGAGACGTGCCGCAGCTTCTATCCCTTCGTCAAGGATTTGATGAAGGCCAATCGCGACAAAATACGCCTTTTCCTGCGCTATGCGCCGTTCCACGCCGGGTCGGACAACGTGGTGAGAATTCTCGAAGCCGCGCGCAAACAGGATAAATTCTGGGAAACATTGGAAGCAGTCCTCGCCACCCAGCCTCGCTGGGCGCCGAACCACAGGGCGGAGGTGGAGCTCCTGTGGCCGCAACTGGGAAACCTGGGCCTGGACTTCGAGCGGATCAAGCGCGACATGTACACCCCGGAGATCGATCGCGTCATTGCGCAGGATGTAGCGGATGCAAAGGCGCTCAATGTCACCAAGACCCCGGAATTCTTCGTAAACGGCCGTCCCTTGCCGAGCTTCGGCTACGAGCAGTTGAAGAAACTGGTCGACGATGCCGTGGCAAAAGCCTATTGATAGACGTCATCTCAACCCACGTGGCGGTGTTGCCTCGTGGCGCAGGGAGCGCGTTTCAGACGGGAGTCAAGACACCTTGGGCGCCGATGCGCTACGCCACGTGTGCGTAGAGCACGATCGGTCCACTGGCCACCGATCCCGCAAGCTGACAACAATGTAATCGAGCGGTCATGTTGACGACTGGCGCGGCGGCGCAGACTGGGATTGTCGGATAAGTTCGGGCAGCCGCTTTACCGGGATTCCAGAGATTCTTTCCAACCAGTCGAAGGAGATGACCATGAAACTGAAGCCCACCCTCGCCGCCGGCCTGTTCGCCATCATGGCGGCACTCTCGCTCAACGCCGGCGCCGCAGCGGACCCCCCGGCCGA
This sequence comes from Betaproteobacteria bacterium, assembly GCA_016234705.1. Taxonomy (GTDB): domain Bacteria; phylum Pseudomonadota; class Gammaproteobacteria; order Burkholderiales; family SG8-39; genus 2-12-FULL-64-23. Next base: position 36,889 of record JACRAS010000104.1, read on the forward strand.
CGTCAAGGTGGAAAAAGCCGCCCCCCAGAAAAAAATGAGACCCCACTCGCACATGGAGGAAAAAACCGGGATACCTCAGAAAGCCCCCGAAGCCATGCCGGACAAGCCAAACGCCGCCAAAGACAAGACCAAGCATTTCCATCCGCGGGACGGGAAGTAAGTTACGCAAGATATGGCCGGGCGCAAGCCGGGCGCTTGCATGAACGCTTCGACGAGGGGCGTGCCAGCCTCGACCTAGTGACGCTCGATTCGTACAGACCGCAACCCCGAGGAGTAGTCATGCAACACAAGCATGAATCGCACGGCGATGGCGGGATGAAGTCCAGGACCAACATTGCCTGGATCGTGTTCCTGGCCATCGCAGTATTCTTCCTGATTACCGAGCATAGGGCGCACCTCTCCGGGTGGTTTACCTACTGGCCATATTTGCTATTACTGGCCTGCCCCCTGATGCACCTGTTCATGCATGGCGGCCATGGTCACGGAAGTCACGGGTCGAGCGAAGCCTCGAACGAACTGACCAAGGAGCAGAAATAATGGATCACGACTCTGCTGCGGCCTACGGGCTCTGGTCGCTCGCGCTCATCAACTCGCTGGTGTTCATCATTTTCGCCTTCAGCTTCGCCAAGCCCCGATCGTCGCGCGACTGGCGCTCGTTCGGCGCGTTCTCGGCTTTTCTGGTCGCGTTGTTTACCGAGATGTATGGGTTTCCGCTGACGATCTACCTGTTGTCGGGCTGGCTGTCTACGCGTTTTCCCGGCATCGATTGGATGTCGCACGACTCGGGCCACCTGCTCGAAACGATGTTCGGCTGGAAAACAAATCCGCATTTTGGACCGTTTCACATCATCAGCAACATCCTGATCGTCGCGGGCTTCTGGCTGCTTGCCTCAGCCTGGAAGGTGTTATATACGGCGCAGCGCCAGCACAGGCTTGCGACCAGCGGAGCTTACGCGCGCGTGCGGCATCCCCAGTACGCGGGGTTCATTCTGATCATGACCGGGTTTTTATTTCAATGGCCGACCCTGGTCACGCTCGCGATGTTCCCGATCCTGGTGTTCATGTACGTGCATCTTGCGCGGCGTGAAGAACGGGATGCGCGAGCGCGATTCGGCGAGGCTTACACCCGCTACGAGGCTAACACGCCCGCGTTCTTGCCCTGGATTGGTGCCAAAGTTGATGCGGAAGCCGATTGCGAGCTAGGCGCAACAACAGGCGACAAAAAGCATTTCCTGCGGTAGCGTACGGACGGCGTAAAGGTTTGCGTATATACAGATATTCTCGCAATTGGTCACGTGGACTCCTGAGTGAGCATCGTGATCGTGTTGTCTTGTGCCCCCGGCAAGCCTCGGCTACCAGCAGTCGCCAGTAACGGAAACATGAATTTACTCAACCCTGAAGGAAAAACCACCATGAAAACCTCGATACTAGTTGCCGCAATCGTTGCAGGTGCCCTGGCGGCGCCTATCGTATCGGCGCAGGACAAACACGCGCACCCCAAGCCGACGACGAGCATGGGCATGGACAAACACATGCCCCAGATGCAGGAGAACATGAAGAAAATGCAGCAGCAGATGGAAAAACTCCGGGCGACAACCGACCCGAAGGAACGCCAGAAACTGATGCAGGAGCACATGCAGACCATGTTGGAGAACATGAAAGCGATGCGCGGCATGGGCGGCCCGATGATGATGGGGGGCGCGCAGCCCGGCGGAACGGCAAAGGACGGCCATAAACACGCCGCAGGGGGCGACATGATGCAGCACCACGCAACGATGGAAAAACGCATGGACATGATGCAGATGATGATGGAGCAGATGATGCAGCATGATCAGGCAATGGAGTCGATGCCCGCCAAATAGCTCGTTCCAAAGTCGCTTGTCGCGGCGGTAAAGCAGATAACGCGACACCCGGATGAGCAAACGCGGATACAAGCAGCCCGCAGTTACTGCGAAGGCCAGCGTTAGTCCACACGTCATACGCGCCATGACGCCAGGCGGTATGGTGCGTGTGGGCCTCTGGGCGGCGCTCGCCTTTGTCTTGAATCTGGCCTGGGAAATTGCGCATGCCAGGCTGTATACGCTCTGGACTGAGGCCGATGCCCTGACTGTCGCCTGGTCAGTGTTTCATTGCACCCTGGGTGACGTCTTGATCGCATCCGCGATGTTCGCGCTGGCCGGCATGGTCCTCCGGCAGGCGGACTGGCCGGATTCGCGGCCGTGGACCGGCGGCGCAATTGTGGCGATGGGCGCCTTGGCTTATACGGCATGGAGCGAGTGGTACAACGTCTATCGCGCCGGCAGTTGGGGTTATACGGCGAGCATGCCGCTGATTTTCGGCATCGGCCTTTCGCCGCTACTGCAGTGGCTGGTCTTGCCGCCGGTGTTGGTGCTCGCCTTCCGAATACTGGAGCCGGTGCTGTTCAGTCAGAAGAGCTCGCGCAGCCCTATTCCGATAGACAATTCTACGAGGGGCCAGCCGTGACGGCAGAGATGAACCATTCGCACCAGCCGCACGCTCACGACCATCCGCACGCGGGATCCATGCCTCCAGGCACCGCGCCGGTAGTGAGCGGCACCCATTACACCTGCCCGATGCACGCGGAGATCGTGCGCGACGCGCCGGGCAGTTGCCCGAAGTGCGGCATGACGCTGATACCGATACTCGAGACCGTCCCGCCCGCAGCCGAATATACCTGCCCCATGCATCCGGAGATTCGCAGCCCGCAGCCCGGCAATTGCCCCAAATGCGGCATGGCGCTGGTGGCGGTCGCGGGCACGGGCGGGGGCGAAGCCGACGATGCCGAGTTGCGCGATCTGACACGGCGGTTTTGGGCGGGCATCGCGTTGTCGATCCCGCTGGTAGTGCTCGCGATGTCGCCGATGATCGGCTTGCGCGATCTGTTCGGCCTTCAGCCGCGGCCGCGCGGCTGGATCGAGTTCGTGCTGGGCACGCCGGTCGTGCTCTGGGTCGGCTGGCCGATCCTCTCCAAGTTCTGGTTCTCGCTGGCGCATCGCGCGCTCAACATGTACACCCTGATCGGGTTGGGGGTGGGGCTTGCATACCTGTTCAGCCTCGCCGCAGTGCTTGTTCCCGCTTGGTTTCCGCCGGTGTTCCGCGAGCACGACGGCGCGGTCGGCACGTATTTCGAGGCGGCGGCCGTGATCGTGACGCTGGTGATGCTCGGCGACGTGCTGCAGTTGCGCGCCATGGGCAAGACCAGTCAGGCGATTCAGCGGTTGCTGCAACTCGCGCCCAACCTCGCCTGGCGAGTGCGCGAGGATGGCGTCGAGGAACAGGTGTCGCTAGCCGCCGTGGCTGTAGGCGACCGGCTACGCGTCAAGCCGGGGGAGAAGGTGCCAGTCGACGGCACGGTACTCGAGGGCACGAGCAGAGTGGACGAGTCCATGATCACCGGCGAACCGATGCCGGTGGCCAAGGCTGTGGGCGACAAGGTCACCGGCGCAACCGTGAACGGCAATGGCTCATTGCTTATCCGCGCCGGGCGCGTGGGCGCGGACACGTTGCTGGCGCGGATCGTTCACATGGTGAGCGAAGCGCAACGCACGCGCGCGCCGATTCAGCGGCTGGCCGATATTATCGCGGCATACTTCGTCCAGATCGTGGTCGGCATCGCCGTCGTTACAGCGCTGGCGTGGTGGTTTCTCGGCCCCGAGCCGCGATTCGCTTACGCGTTTCTAAACGCCGTTGCCGTGTTGATCATCGCCTGCCCCTGTGCGGTCGGCCTCGCCACGCCGATCTCGATGACCGTCGCCATGGGGCAAGGCGCGCGAGCCGGCATCCTGTTCCGCAACGCGGAGGCGATCGAGCGCATGCGCGACATCGACACCGTGGTGGTGGACAAGACCGGCACGTTGACGCTCGGCCATCCCGCGCTGACCGATTTCGTCGCCGAGGGCATTGCGGAAAATGAAGCGCTCGCGCTCGTCGCAGGTGTGGAGCAACTGTCGGAGCACCCGATAGGGCTTGCGATTGTCGAGGGTGCCAAAACGCGCGGCCTGACACCGGGGACCGCCACGGCATTCGGGGCGCTAAACGGCCTCGGCGTGCAAGCCGATATCGACGCCAAGTCCGTGCTCGTGGGCAGCCGCAACTTTCTCGCGCAGCGCGGTGTCGATACGCAGCGTTGGGAAGAGCGTGCGGAAACCTGGCGCGCGCAAGCGAAAACGGTGGTGTTCTTCGCTGTGAACGGTATCGCCGCTGGAATCGGCGCAGTGGCCGACCCGATCAAGGAAAGCACGCCGGGCGCGATCGCGGCGCTCAAGCGCTCGGGCGTGCGCATCGTGATGCTGACCGGCGATTCGAAGCGCACCGCCGACGCGGTCGCCCGGACACTCGGCATTGACGAAACGCTCGCCGAGGTGCTGCCCGAGGACAAGGCCGGTCACGTGAAGCGCTTGCAGGCGGAAGGGCGCAAGGTCGCGATGGCGGGTGACGGCATCAACGATGCGCCGGCACTCGCCGCAGCCGACGTCGGCATCGCCATGGGCACGGGCACCGACGTGGCAATGGAAAGCGCCGGGGTGACGCTGGTGAAGGGAGACCTGCGCGGCATCGCCCGCGCCGCCGTGCTGTCGCGCGCCACGATGCGCAATATCCGCCAGAACCTCGCGTTCGCGTTCGGCTACAACGCGCTCGGCATTCCGGTTGCCGCCGGCGTGCTCTACCCCGCGTTCGGCTTGCTGCTGTCGCCGATCTTCGCCGGCGCCGCCATGGCGCTGAGCTCGGTGTCCGTGGTCACCAACGCGTTGCGGCTCAACCGCGTCAAGCTATGACCGCGGAACCACCAATCCCATACCGAATAGCCACCGCCTGGCAGTCGCCATACCAAACATTTTGGTCACGCGCATTCCCCGCTTGCATATTTCCAAAAAATGGGATATATTCCCATGTAGGAAAAATCAAGTCCCGTAATACCGGCGTCGCCGGAAACAAATCTCAACTGTGAAGGGGTAATAATGAACAAACTTACCGGAATGACCTTGGCAACTGTTTTAGTTTTGACCGGCTGTGGTGGTGGCGGCGGCGGAGATGTGGGCTCAGTTGCTGCGGTTTTGCCGACGACAACATCGGTTAGCGGCACAGCGGCCAAAGGAATCATCAAGCAAGCAAGAGTCCTCGTTTGCCGAATCGTCAACGGCGCGCCGGAGCCCGATGCTTCCTGTGCGGCGACCACTACGGGAAACGATGGTTCCTATAGCGTCGCCTTTAGTGACGGCTATACCGGGCCGGCGATGGTCAAGGTAATGGCGGGCACGGCAAGCACGATGGTGGATGAAACCACGGGTACCGACATTTCCTACAACATGACCATGCGGGCGGTTATTCCCGCGATATCCAAGACCACGACCGCTTACGTGACGCCATTTAGTGAAATGGCCGCCAGCGCCGTGAGCACGACTACGATGGATGCGACGAAAATCAGCCAATCGATCGCCGCGGTCCAATCGGTCATGCTGACGCTGGGTATCGATATGAGTGTAATGCCGATGATGGATCTGAAGAACAATGGCACCGACGCCGCCAAATTGACTTTGCAATCCAATATGGTCAAACAGTTGGCCAGGGTGGCGATGGCGGCGAAAAACTCGACTTTGCTCAAAGACGCCAACGGGGTTGCCTGCAATGCCGCGGGCACCACGGCTTCACAGCAAATTGCGTGCGCGGTTAGCGCAATGGCGGGCGTAATGAATAGTTACGTTACGGCCGATGCGACGAAGTCGGCAAACGTGCTGGCCGCATTGAACGCGCAGAACGCAACTAGTGTAAATATGCCCATGCTCAAAGCGGACGGAACCATCGGCATGCAATTGGCTGACATGACTTCTTCCGCATCCATGCAAACCGCGATGCAAAATGCCGGGATGACGGTGACTGCCGCCGCGAATACGGTAAACGTGGTGATGGGTGGCATGCGCTGATCATCGCGATGCTTCCGCTCCGGCCTGGACTCAATGCACAGGTCGGTCGTGTGAAGGCAGCGAATCGCCTTATTTTACGAGCCGGGTCCACGCGTCGCGCCATGTCCAAATCTCGTAGCGATTTATCTCTCGCGGCCGCGTTGCGCTTAATGTCGCCGCTGGTGGAACTGCTGTTGCACGAGGGAGTAACTTACCCTCGCTTTGCCAACGCGCTCAAGAAGACCTTCCTCGAAGCCGCGCAAAGCGTTCTCGAAACAAACTCGGCGCGGGTGAACGATTCGAGCATCAGCGTGCTGTCGGGCGTGCACCGCAAGGATGTGCGGGAGTGGCGCGTGGCCGGTCGACCGCGTCCCCAGGCGAAGATTGCGGGGGCGGTAATGGAGGTGTTTACCCGCTGGGCCAGCGATCCGGATTATTGCGATGAGCAGGGGCGGCCCCGGATATTGGATCGCGCCGGCGGGCCGGGATCGTTCGAAGCGCTGGCGGCCTCCGTATCCAACGACGTTCACCCGCATACGGTGTTGCAAGAACTGACCCGTCTTGGCGTCGTGCGCAGAACGCAAGGCGAAACGGACGGAAACGCCGACAAGGTGGCCCTATGTGCCGATGCGTTCGTGCCTAAAGAGGGTAGCGCCGAAATGCTGCAACTGTTCGCGGACAACGCCGGCGATCACGTCTCCGCGGCGGCGCATAATCTCATGGGGGGGCGCCCGCCGATGCTTGAACAAAGCGTATTTGCCGACAGTCTCACCCCAGAGTCCGTTGCCGCCTTAAGCGCCTTGGCCCGCCACATTTGGTCCGGTGCTTTCCGTGAGTTCGCGCGCAAAGCCACCGCCCTGGATCGGCAAAACCAGCGACAACCGGGCGCGGATCGGCGCGTGCGATTCGGCATGTATTACTACCACGGCCCAAACGACAAACAATGACGGGTCCCAGGCGGTTTTTCTTGGAAGGTATTCCAATGTTCAATTTCATTTTTGCGCGCGTTCGGCTGATCGTTGTGATCGTCGCGACGCTGTTGACGGTGTCAGCCTGCGGCGGCAGCGGCGGCGGAGTTCTATCGCTCGCCGGCGTTGGCTCCGGTGGCACCGGAATTGCCGTGCTTACCGGCTTTGGCAGCCTGATAGTGGACGGCATGCGCCGCAACGATAGCGCTGCCGGCTATACGTCGGAGGCAGCTCAGGGGCCGGCGATCGCGATCCCCCCCACCGGCGCCATGTTGGGGCACAGCGTGGAGTATTGGTATGACGACAGCGGCAACATCCTATCGGTCTTGATTTCACCCGAGTTGGTAGGCACAGTCGCCGCGGTCGGGCCGACCAGCATCACAGTGCTCGGAACGACCGTGGACTTCAACAATGATCCGACGATGGGACCGGCAACGAGCTTCGCGGGCTACGCGTCGCTTGCGGACATCCAGGTCGGCGACAGAATCGAAGTCCACGGCCTGCTCAAGACCGACAGCCTTGGAAAGGTACACCTGCAGGCCACTCTAATCGTGAAGAAGCTGCCCGCCACGGGTGTTAGGCTCACCGGCTACGTCGCACAATACGACGCTGCCGCCGGCACTTTCGCCCTCGGCAGCAATGTGGTGACCTTGGGTTCGGCAACGGTCAGTCCGGCCGGTAGCGCGCTGTCCAACGGCCAACTGGTAACCGTGTGGAGCAATGCCGATCCCTCGGGCAACGCGGTCACCGCCAACACGGTTCGCCTCAAGTGGCCCACCGGCACCAGTCAGAATGTCACCATGTCCGGTGCGATTTCCGGCTATGCCGGTGCCGCCGGTTTCCGCATCCGTAACATCAACGTCGACGCAAGTACCGCCGTAGTACGGCCGGGTGGCGCTTCCTTGGGCGATGCCAAGTATGTCGTGGTGGCCGGCAGCTTCGATGTCAAGTCAAATAGGCTGACAGCGACCAGCGTAACCGTTTTCACCCCGGCCGCACCGACGACGGTCGAGTTGCATGGGACGGTGGCGAATTTTGTCTCGGCCGCGAGCTTCACGGTGCGCGGCGTGGTCGTCGATGCCGGCGCCGCCACGTTTACCGGCGGAACCGCTTCGCAATTGGCAAACGGCGTGTTCGTCGAGGTGCACGGCGCCGTGGCAAACAACCTGGTACGGGCAGCCACGGTTGGCGTGCACGCTCTCACGCCGCTTCAAGCCCCGGCAGGATCGGTACTCGATGTGGGTGGCGTCATCGATACCTATGATGCGGCAACGGGCCGCTATACCATGACCATGGCTTTGGGCGGGACAATGAGCGGAACGCTTGGACCATCGATGTTCTATAACAATGGTGCTTCCGCCAATTTTGTTCCGGGCCAGTCGGTAAATGTCTCCGGCATGTTCAATGGAGGCATGTTGTCGACTTCAGTCGTGAATTTCTCGCAGGCGACCGTTGCGCCCGGATCGGGTAATACCCGCATGGAAGGAGTTGTCTACAATGTGAAAGCCAGCAGTTTCATGTTGAACGGCGTGACGATTCAGAATAACGGTGTGACTATCCCGGGCGGCGGAATGATGGGTGGCCACGGCATGATGGCGGGTTCGCGTATAAGTGTCGACGTGCAGTTGTCAAACGGCCAATATCTGGCGACGGCAATCAGGCTGCTGAACGGTTGACGGCTGGCGTGTGCCGGCTCAAGCGTGGTGCCGGTGCCGGCGCTTCTGCGCGTGTAGCGGATTGCTTCCCCGACATGATTACAACAATGTAATGTTGGCGTCAGATTCCTGTCGGTCCCGAAATTGGATCATGCCGACACGCTGAACCGTAGCCGGACGGCCATGAGCTCCTACCGTGGTCGCCGGCGTTCCAACCATTTACCCGAGGATATCGATCATGAAAATCAGAATGTTCATGCTTGCCGCGCTGGCGCTGACCCCGATCGCGGCATATGCGCACGACGACGCGCATCAGGGAATGATGCACGGCATGATGCACGGCAAGGCCGACGGCGGGCACTCGGGCGATGTCGGGCACGCGCAGGCGGTGGGCAAGCCTGGCGATCCGAAGAAGGTCTCGCGCGCCATCCAGGTGGTCATGAGCGACGACATGAAATTCACCCCCGCAAACATCGACGTCAAGCGCGGAGAGACCATCAGATTCGTGGTCAGAAACGCCGGCGGGATCAAGCACGACGTGGTGATCGGATCAATGGCGGAACTGAAGCAGCACGCCGAAATGATGCGCAAAATGCCCGGGATGGAGCATGCCGAACCGAATATGGTCGCGCTGGCCCCGGGCGAAACCGGAGAACTGATTTGGCAATTCACCAAGGCCGGCAGGGTCGATTTCGCCTGCCTGCAGCCGGGGCACTTCGAGGCCGGTATGATGGGCACGGTCTCGGTGAAATAAACGTTAGAGTAGGACGGACGACTGATTACCAACGAAAGGGAAGGGACATGACTCGCAGCTCAAACTTGATCGCATTGTTGTTTCTTGGAGTGGGGCTCGCATTCCAGGCAGGCGCGGACGACAGCCATAAGCATCATGCAAGCAACGAGGCCAAACCGGCCGCCGCCGCAAGCGCGGCATTGACCGATGGAGAAGTGCGTAAGATGGACAAGGCCGCGGGCAAGGTCACGATAAAGCACGGACCGATGCCCAAATTCGATATGCCCGCGATGACCATGGTGTACCGCGTGAAAGACAAAGCCATGCTCGAGCAATTGAAACCGGGAGACAAGATCAAATTCGATGCCGACGGCGTCGGCGGCGAATTCACGGTCTTGCGTTTGGAGAAAGTGAAATAAGCGACACGCCGGTGTGCTTCCGCGGCACTCCGGCTGGCGCGTCGCTGGTGCGTTCGTCCGAACGCGCTGATTGCGGTGGGAAGGAGAGATTGTGATGCCGATGAGTTTGATCAGGTCGTTGGGGCGCATGCGCCGGGCTGCCGCTCTATTTACTGCGGCCGTGGTTGCGGCGATTGCGGCGACCTCCGCATGCGCGCAGAACCTGTCCGCGCAAGCGGCTGCGGTGGTGTCCGTTGAGGTGAACCCGAGCGGCGACCGCGCCAAGGCGTCCGCCCTTAGTTCGCTCATCGCCGAAGCACTGCGCAACAACCCCGAACTGCGCGCGGCGGCAAAGGAGACCGAGGCCGCCGATCAGCGCGTGCGTCCTGCCGGCGCGCTGGAGGACCCGATGCTGGAAGCGGGCTTGCTCAACGTGCCGATCCAGCCCTGGCGCCTCAACCGTGAGGACATGACGATGAAAATGCTCGGGCTGTCGCAGAAGCTGCCTTATCCCGGCAAGCGCGCGTTGCGCGAACAGGTGGCGGCGAAGGACGCGGAAACGCTAGTCTACGGCCTGCGCGAAACCACCAACCGCGTGGTGCGCGACGTCAAGCAGGCTTATTTCGACCTCGCCCTGACCGACGAGACCGTTCGGCTGCTGCAAAGCAATCGGCTGATCCTGGAGCAGTTCCTGCGTATCGCCGAGGGCCGCTACGCCGTCGGCCAGGCGGCGCAGGCCGATGTGCTGAAAGCGCAGACCCAGCTTGGCCGGATGAGCGAGGAGTTGCTGCGCATGGAGCGCGAGCGCCCGGTGATGGAAGCCGAGTTGGTGCGGCTGCTCGGCCGGCGCGGAAGCGCTTCGCCTATCGCGGTGGAACTGCCACGCTTGAGCGAAGCCGCGTTCGATCTCGAAGCGCTGCAACAAACGGTCCTGCGCGAGCGCCCGCAATTGCTCGGACTGCAAAGCGCTATCGAGCGCAGCGGCAAAACACTGGAACTTGCGCGCAAGGAAGCCCAGCCGGACTTCGACCTGCGCTTTTCCTACGGTCAAAGGGAAAGGGACCTCGCCGGCATGCCGCGGGAGGATATGGTGAGTTTCAGCGTGGCAATGAATCTTCCGGTATGGCGCAAGGACAAGATCGAGCCGCGCATCGCCGAGGCGCAGGCGATGCGCGAGCAGACGCAGGAAATGCTGCGGGCACAGCAAAACGAAGTGCTGGCCAAGCTGCGGCAACAGGTCGCGATCACCGAGCAAAGCCGCAAGTCGGTGCGCCTGTACGAGACCGACATCCTGCCGCAGGCGCGGCTCGCGGTCGAAGCAACGCTAGCCGCCTACAACGTAAGCCGCGCCGATGTGCTGATGCTGCTCGACAGCCAGATGACCTTGTTCGGCTACGACATCAGCCGGGCGAAGGAACTGGTCAACTTCAACAAAGCGCTGGCAGAGATCGAGCTGCTCGCCGGCAAGCAGATGTTCTGACATCCACGGCAAGGGAAGAGCAATGAAACCAACTGTTTTGTTCGCGGCGGCGGTGGTACTGGGGGGAGCGTTGTTGGCTGCCGGCTATTGGTGGGGCGTGAATCAATCGGCGCCGCCGGTGTCTCGGGCGGCCGAAGGCAAGGCCGGCGCCAAGTCCGAACGCAAGGTCCTCTATTACCGCAACCCGATGGCGCCGACAGACACTTCGCCAGCGCCGAAAAAAGCCGCCGACGGCATGGATTTCGTGCCTGTGTACGCGGACGACGCGCCGCAGGCACAGACCGACAAGCCCAAAGCCAGGATTCTTTTCTATCGCAATCCGATGGGCCTGCCGGACACCTCGCCGGTGCCGAAAAAAGACCCGATGGGCATGGACTACATTGCCGTGTATGAGGATGACGAGCCTGCGTCGGCCACGCCGCTGGTCAAGTTGAGCCTGGACAAGGTGCAAAAGCTAGGCGTGAAAACCGAGGCGGTCGCCTTGCGCGATCTCAAGAGCACCATCAGGGCGGTAGCGACGGTGCAGGCGAACGAGCGCTCGCTCGCCACCGTCACCGCCAAGTTCGACGGCTGGATCCAGCGGCTCCACGTCAACACCACCGGCCAGGCGGTGAGGAAGGGCGAGGCGCTGATGGACGTGTACAGCCCCGACCTGATCACGGCGCAGCAGGAATACCTGATCGCGAAGAGAGGTGTGCAATCGCTCGCCGGTGGCAGCGCGGAAACGCAGGCGAGCATGCAGCGCCTCGCGGACAGCGCCTTGCAGCGCTTGCGCAACTGGGACATCTCCGACACCGAATTGCAGCGCCTGACGCAAGAGGGCAAGACTACCCAGTACCTTACGCTGCGCTCGCCCGCGAACGGGGTGGTGCTGGAAAAACCCGCGATCCAGGGTAAACGCTTCATGGCCGGGGAGGTGCTGTATCAGGTCGCCGACCTGTCGCAGGTGTGGCTGCTGGCGGAGGTATTCGAACAGGATCTCGGACAGGTGCGCATCGGACAGTCGGCGAACATCAGGGTCGATGCATATCCGGAGAAGGCGTTGGCGGGCAAGGTGACTTTCATTTATCCCACCGTCACCGCCGAGACCCGCACCGCCAAAGTGCGGGTGGAGCTGGCCAATCCGCAGGCACTGCTCAAGCCGTCCATGTATGCGCGGGTGGAGTTTATATCTGCGCACGGCAAAGGGCAGGCCTTGAGCGTGCCTGATTCCGCGGTACTAGATACCGGCACGCGGCAACTGGTGCTGGTGCAGCGCGGCGAGGGACGGTTCGAGCCGCGCCCGGTGAAGCTGGGCATGCGCGCCGATGGGTATATCGAAGTTCTGCAGGGCGTCAAAGCAGGCGAGAACGTGGTGGTCAGTGCGAATTTCCTGATCGACGCCGAGAGCAACCTCAAAGCGGCGTTCTCAGGCTTCGGTCAGAGCGCAAATGGCGCAAAGCCGGACGAGAAAGGCGAGGCCAAGCCCGCCGCGCCCGCCGCTGCTGCTGCATCGGCGACGCATCGCGGCGAGGGTACGGTCGAAGCCGTGGATGCAAAAACCGCCAGCGTGACGCTCGCGCACGGCCCGATCCCGACCCTGAAATGGCCGGCGATGACCATGGATTTCAAGGTCAAGGACGCGGCGCTGTTGCGCACGCTGAAACCGGGTCAGAGAATCGATTTCGAAACGGTCGCGGGCGCCCCCGGCGAATACCTCATCGTTCGCGCCCAGGCGGCCACGGCGCAGCCGTCCACGCAGGCGAAGCCGTCCACCGAATCGAAGCCGGCTATCGAAACGAAGCCGGCTGCCGGACCCAAGCCTCCTGCCGACGCGCATAAGGGACACTGACATGCTCGGACGCATCATCGAATGGTCGGTCCGCAACGTCTTTCTCGTGCTCCTCGCCACGCTGTTCGTCATTGCGGCCGGTGTCTATTCGGTCCTGCGCACGCCGCTGGACGCGATTCCGGATCTCTCCGACGTCCAGGTGATCATCTACACCGAGTATCCGGGCCAGGCGCCGCAGGTGGTGGAGGACCAGATCACCTATCCTTTGAGCACCGCCATGCTGGCCGTGCCCAGGTCCAAGGTGGTGCGTGGCTTGTCGGTGTTCGGCGCCTCCTTCATCTACGTCATTTTCGAGGACGGCACCGACATCTACTGGGCGCGCACGCGGGTGCTGGAATACCTCAACTTCGCCTCTGGGCGCATGCCGCGCGGCGTGACTCCGACGCTGGGTCCGGACGCCACCGGCGTGGGCTGGGTGTACCAGTACGCGGTGCTCGCGGCCGACCGCTCGCTGGCGGAACTGCGCAGCATCCAGGACTGGTTCGTGCGCTACCAGCTCACCAAGGCCCAGGGCGTGGCCGAAGTGGCGAGCGTGGGCGGTTTCGTCAAGACCTACCAGGTCACGGTGGAGCCGCGCAAGCTGCAGGCCTACGGCATATCGTTGATGAAACTGTCGGAAGTGATCCGCGCCAGCAACCGCGACGTCGGCGGCCGGGTGATCGAAATGGCGGAGACCGAATTCGTGGTGCGCGGCCGCGGCTATCTGCGCGGCGCGTCCGACATCGAGAACCTGGTGGTGAAGGCCGACAAGGGCACGCCGGTGCTGATCCGGGACATCGCGCGGGTGGAACTGGTGCCGGACGAACGCCGCGGTCTCGCTGAACTGAACGGCGAAGGCGAGGTGGTCGCGGGCATCGCCGTCGCGCGCTACGGCCAGAACGCGCTCGATGTCATCCACAATCTTAGAGCCAAGATCGAGGAAATCTCCTCGGGGCTGCCGCAAGGCGTGTCGCTGCAGACGGTCTACGACCGCTCGGACCTGATCCATCGGGCCATCGACAATCTGAAACGCACGCTGATCGAGGAAAGCGCCATTGTGGCGCTGGTGTGCGTCGTATTCCTGATGCATGCGCGCAGTGCGCTGGTCGCCATCGTCATGCTGCCCATCGGCGTGCTGATCGCGATGATTGCCATGCATATGATGGGACTCAACTCCAACATCATGAGCCTGGGCGGGATCGCCATCGCCATCGGCGCCATGGTCGATGCGGCCATTGTCATGATCGAGAACGCGCACAAGCATCTGGAGCGGGCGCCGCCGGACGCACGGCGCGTGCAGATCATGATCGATGCCTGCCGCGAAGTCGGGCCGGCGCTGTTTTTCAGCCTGCTGATCATCACCGTGTCCTTCCTGCCGGTGTTCACGCTCGAAGCCCAGGAAGGCCGGATGTTTGCGCCGCTCGCCTACACCAAGACCTTTGCCATGGCGGGCGCCGCTCTGCTGTCGATTACCCTGGTGCCGGTGCTGATGCTGCTGTTCATCCGCGGCAAAATCATGGCGGAGAAGAAGAACCCGGTCAATCGCTTCCTCATCTGGATCTACCGCCCGGTCATCGCCTGGGTGATGCGCTGGAAGAAGCTCACCATCGTTGCCGCCGTGGTCGCATTGGGCGTTTCAGTGTATCCCGCCATGAAACTGGGTACCGAGTTCATGCCCGTCCTGAACGAAGGTTCGCTGCTGTTCATGCCGGCCACGCTGCCGTCATTGTCGATCACCAAGTCGGCGGAACTGCTGCAGACTCAGGACAAGATCCTCAAGGGCTTCCCCGAGGTCGAATCAGTGTTCGGCAAGGCGGGGCGCGCCGCCACGGCTACCGATCCGGCGCCTGTGGAAATGTTCGAGACGGTGATCAACTTAAAGCCGGAGAATCAATGGCGACCGGGCATGACGGTGGACAAGCTGATCGCCGAAATGGACCAGGCGGTGCAGATTCCCGGCGTATCGAACGCCTGGACCATGCCGATCAAGGCGCGCATCGACATGCTCGCGACCGGCATCCGCACCCCGATCGGCATCAAGGTGTTCGGCAAGAGCCTGACCGAGATCGAAAAGCTGGCGAAAGCGATCGAAGCCGTGGTGAAAAACGTTCCCGGCACCACCAGCGCCTACGCCGAGCGCGTCACCGGCGGCTATTACCTCGACATCGACCCCGACCGCATGGCGCTGGCGCGCTACGGCCTGAGCGTGGGCGAGCTGCAGGACGCGATCGGCACCGCCCTCGGGGGCGAAATGGTGACGACGACGGTGGAGGGCCTGGAGCGCTACGGCGTGATCGTGCGCTATCCGCGCGAACTGCGGCAGGACCCGCAGG
Organism: Betaproteobacteria bacterium; assembly: GCA_016234705.1. Classification (GTDB taxonomy): domain Bacteria; phylum Pseudomonadota; class Gammaproteobacteria; order Burkholderiales; family SG8-39; genus 2-12-FULL-64-23. The sequence goes on from JACRAS010000104.1 coordinate 52,187, forward strand.
GCATCGCGAGCCAGGTGCTGGTGCCGATCATGGGGGGCGCGATGATTCCGCTGGGGCAGCTCGCGCGCGTGAGCCTGATGCAGGCGCCTCCCGCGATCCGCACCGAAAACGCGCTGCTGACCGCCTACATATTCGTCGATATCCGCGACCGCGACATCGGCGGCTATGTCAGCGACGCGCAAAAGGCGGTGCAGGAACAGGTGAAATTCCCGGCCGGCTACTACGCCACCTGGAGCGGCCAGTTCGAATACATGGAGCGGGCGAAGGCCAAGTTAGCGGTCGTCGTGCCGTTCACCCTGCTGATCATTTTCCTGCTGCTCTACCTCAATTTCAGGCGGCTCACCGAAACCGTCATCGTGATGTTGTCGGTGCCCTTTTCCCTGGTGGGCGGGGTGTGGCTGATGTGGCTCCTAGACTACAACATGAGCGTGGCGGTGGCGGTGGGATTCATCGCGCTCGCCGGCGTGGCGGCGGAGACCGGCGTGGTCATGCTGATCTACCTCGATCATGCCTGGGAGACGATCAGGGCGCAGCGCGCGGCCGAAGGCGGCAAGCCGACCGTGGCGGATCTCTACGCGGCGATCATGGAGGGCGCGGTAGAGCGCGTGCGGCCGAAAATGATGACCGTGGTGGCGATCATGGCCGGCCTCCTGCCGATCATGTGGGGCAGCGGCACCGGCTCGGAAGTCATGCGCCGGATCGCGGCGCCGATGGTGGGCGGGATGATTTCATCCACCGTGCTGACGCTGATCGTGATTCCGGCGATATACGGAATGGTGAAGGAATTCGCGGTGCGCCGGGAAAGAGCGAGGGCCGGCCTTGCAAGACCGATGGGAAGCGCTGGTTAGCAAGCTAGAGAGGGACGACCATGGAACTCAGACTCGTTGTCGCGATCGTCCGGCCGCACGTATTGGAGCCGGTGGAGAAAACGCTTCAGGAAATGGGCGTGCGTGGCCTCACCGTAACCAGGGCAAAAGGCTTCGGCGCGCATGTAAACCTTTTCTCGCGTGACTGGCTGGTGGATCAGGTGAAAATCGAAATCTACGTGGAACAGGACCGGGTCGAATCCATCGTCGCCGCCATCTTGGACACGGCCCACTCGGAGTCCCCGGGCGACGGCATCGTGGCGGTTCTTCCCGTGGAAAAAGTGTACAGCGTGCGCACCCGGGGTGAAGAGGCACCCAATCGCATCCGCAACTGAATACCGCGGCGGCGATGGGCGTAATGGTTTTATCGGCCGTTCCGGCCGTGATGGTGATTGCGGCGATCTACGCGCCGATTGGTTCTTATGACATTGCATTCTATCTGGAGAAAAAAATGGCAGTGATGATGATTCTGATGATCGTGTTCCTGGTCGTTGGCGGTCCCGGTGGTCATATGGGTCATGGCGCGAGCAGTTCGCCGACCCAGGCCTCGCAGCCACATGAGCACGGCACGGCGAAGCCAGACCCGGACAAACCCTGACGTGCCGCGCCCGGCCTCTTGGGAGGCCAGGCCTGGCGCGGCCCGCCACCCGCGCGCCCGGCTCGCCCTATCTTCGACGGATGCCTGAGCGGAGGCACCGGTGACGTCCTCGATTCAGCGGAAGGTGGCGGCGCGCCTCGTCCCGGCGTGGCCGATAGCGCGATAGAGAAATATTGATCAAACGCATGCGCCAGACGCGCAATCGCCAGTTTCAGAAAAACGGCCCCATGAAGGGGCCGCGAGGAAGGGCAATTGCCGCTGATCGATCAATAGCCCGATCAGGGGGCAGGCTGGATCTTGTTAGGCAATCGGTCAACGCGCCCGGTCTCGTTTCCGACCATGACGATTTTCTTGCCGTCCTTGGTCTCCATGACATGACCCGGCGCCATGTAGACGGCGCGACCGAACCTGTCTTCCATGCCCATCTTGCCGTCGGCGAAAATGTGCACCGTCGAGCCATCCTTGAGTTCGACGGATTTTTCCGCCCGGTTTGCACCCACGGCAAAGGCGGACAGCGCGATCATGCTGCTTGCAGCGGCTACCAAAAGTTTCTTGAACATGATAATTACTCCTAAGTTGATTGACCATGAAATGCTCCGTCATGGATTCGGCATGGTGTCCGGTTTGCTTCGTCCAACCATGCCCTCATCTTAGAAGCCGCGTCCCTACGGGAAGGTGACCGGGAAATTACGTTGTTGACAGACTTGCCAAGCAGCAGGGGATCCCGTCCCGACAGAAACACGAACACGACGCGGTGTGGGACTCGAGTGCCCGGATAACGTGCGCCGGGAGAATTCAATGCGGCCGCCTGACGGTTCGCCATGCCAGATGGCTCTACTAAGCGCTGCGGTGTTCTTCGCTATGGCGATGGAGGCGCCAGCGTCACCAGATCCCTGAGCGTCAGATCGCGCACCTGCCCGTCGATCGCCAGGTTCACCCTTGCCAGAACCGATTCGATCTCATCCGGTACGGCAACTGCCTCCGGTCCCAGGTACTGCTCTTCGCCGGCCGCGCGCAGCGTATGCAGCAGGTCCCCGAGCGTGATGGTTCCGATGTCGCGGCTCGGCAGGTAGGCGGGCGGGTCGTCAGCGGTCCGCACTAGCAGGCCGTCCTGCTCGAGCGCGTCGAGCACCATCTGCAGCGCGAACGTAGGCACGCCGATGCGCTCCGTCAGCCTGGACGAGGTCCATGCCGGACCGCCGTCCCGATAGGTCTTGCCGACCAGATACATCAGCATCAGCGCGACGCGCTCGCGCATGCGGTTGCTCAGGCGGGGTTCGCCTTGCTGCAGTACCAGGTATTCCGGATGCTGGCTGTAGAATGCGATGCTTGCGCCGAGCAGCAGTATCAGCCAGTTGAGATAGAGCCAGATCAGAAACAGCAGGAAAATAGCGAAACTCGAATAGATCGCGGCGTACTGGGTCGATATCCGCGCGAATTCGGCGAAGGCCCAGCTCGCCGCCTGCCACAGCAGTCCCGCCGCGATTCCGCCGGTCAATGCCGCGCTCAGCCGCACCTTGGTGTTGGGGCCGAAGTAATAGGCGAAGACGAACACGCCGATCACAAAAAAAACGGAGATCGCCCGGCCCAAGGCATAGACCGTGCCGCCGACAGGCGCGAGCGCAAGCAAGGGCCGCAGCAGCGCCGTGGCCATGATGGTGGAAGTGATGCCGATCGCCGAAAATACCAGCACCGGCCCGATCAGGAGCACGCTCAGGTAACCACTGAAACGCCGCGCGAAGCTGCGCAATTGCGCCACATGCCAGATGAAGTTGACCGACTCCTCGATTTTCCGCATCAGCGAGACCACCGTATAGACCAGTAAGGCCAAGCCGATCGAACCGAGCACTTTGACGTTGAGGTTTTCGATGAACTTGATGACCCACTTGCTCGCGTCCGCGCTTTTCTCGCCCAGCGGGGCGAGGAAGTTGAGCAGAATCGGATCGATCTGGTTGTATACCCCGAACGCCTTGAGCACCGAAAAGCTGAGCGCGAGCAGCGGCACCAGCGACAGCAGCGTGGTATAGACGAGGCCCGTGGCGCGCAAAGTCAACTGGCCATGGGCGAGGTCGCGCATCAGCACCAGCGCGAGCCGCGCTGGCGTGATCATGCCTGCCTTCCACGCCGGCATGGCGCCGAGCCGGCCGCCCCAGATCGCGTCGTGGACGGGGGACCTCGACCTGGCGCGCTTTTCAGTCACCATTGCGTACTCCTTTCTGCCGAGCGCAGGGACGCGCGCCGCACGCTAGATATCCCCCCACAGGGCTTGCAGCACCGCCAGCGCCGCGACCGGCGCGGTTTCGGTGCGCAGAATGCGCGGCCCGAGGCTGACCGGCTCGAATCCGCTGGCTTCGGCAGCCTCGCATTCGGCTGGCGCGAGACCGCCCTCGGCGCCGACGAGCAGCACCACGCTGGCTGCGGGCGGCACCCGCTTCAAGGGTGTTGCCGCATCCGGCGACAGCAGCAGCCGCCGCTGGTTGCGCTCGACCGCCGCGAGATAAGCGTAGAACTTCTGTACCGGCGCGACTGCGGGCACGCGGTTGCGTCCGCATTGCTCGCAGGCGGCGATGACCACGTGCTGCCAGTGCTGTAGGCGCTTGTCGGCGCGCTCGCCGGCGAGCTTCACCACGCTGCGCTCGGTGACGAGCGGTTGAATCGCGCTGACGCCGAGTTCGGTGGCCTTTTGCAGGCTGTAGTCCATGCGCTCGCCGGCCGAGATGCCGAGCGCGAGCGTGATCTCGAGCGGTGACTCGCGCTCGGCCGCATGGAACTCGAGCAGGCGCACCCTGGCTTCGCGCTTGCTCACGGCGACGAGGCTGGCCCGATATTCCCCGCCGGCGCCGTTGAAGAGAGTGAGCGTGTCGCCCACCTGCAGGCGCAACACCTTCAGCGCATGGCGGGCGGCAGCTTCGGGCAGGACGATTTCCGCGCCCGGCGAGAGGGGCAAATCGCAGTACAGGCGCGTTGTGGTGGATCGCGGCAATGGGGGTTTCATATCAAAAGTCTATATTGGAACTGAGATAACGATCTGTCTGCGGACCATAACCTGCGAGGCTTAACATAAAAGTAATCTTATAGATTTACGCGCACTGGTCTAACGCCGACTGATTACGGCATCGAGCTGCGCGCGCACATCGCGGCCCGCTTCGTCCTTCTTCACTGCCGAACGTGCGAATCCATGTTTTCGCCCTTAGGATACATCAGGCTGAACCACTGACTGTGCTCAAGGTTGTCCTCGTAATGCTCGAACGCGGACTTGGTGTTGCAAGGCTGGTCGATGTAGATGCACTTCACCCGGCCGCGGTAGAAGGGCAGCAGCGCTTTCAGCGCTTCGAGGTTGTCGCCCTGGATCGGCAGATTCCCGGCGGCAGGATCGCCGTGACTCGACACCGGCTCCAGCAACCGGTACGGCACCGCGTCCGCCACGCGTATCGCCTGCTCGCGCTTGAGCCAGTCGAGCGTCGGCATGCGTCAGGCTTGGCCGAGGATGCGTTTGACTTCGCGATCCAATTCCGCGAGGTCGCGTTCAACGATGGCCCATACGGCATCGAGATTTACCTCGGAATAACCGTGGATCAGCCGGTCGCGCGTCCCGATGATTTTCCGCCAAGGTACGGCTTGTTCGTCGGACCTCAGCTCGCTGCTGAGATTGCGCGCCGCTTCGCCGATAATCTCGATCTGACGCACGACCGCGCTTTGGATCATGTCATCCTCCATGAATGCGGCGCGGCCCGCTGCGGTATAGCGGCGAATGCGCTCTATCGCTTCGGCAATATGCACGACATACAACTTGTCGCGCTCATTCATAAGGTGCGCGCTTCTGAAAGGACGCGCTCCTTGAGCTCCGGATGCAATTCGGGCTCGGTGAGAAGATCGACTTTCATACCCAGCACATCCTCAAAATCCTGTTGCATCCCCACAAGATCGAAAAGCGACGTCCCTTGCCGGATGTCCACCAGCAAGTCGATGTCGCTGCCTTCCCGGTCAATCCCCTTGGCCACCGAGCCGAACACGCGCAGATTGCTCGCACCGTGTCCCGCAGCGATGGCAAGCAGCTTTTCCCTATGGGTGGCGAGCGCTTCGGAGGGTTTCATGGGCGGTATTCTCGCAGGTTTTGGCGGGACTGCGCATCGCCTGCTCGCGCTTGAGCCAGTCGAGCGTCGGCATGCGGCCTTAGGGTGCCGAAGCGGGCGGCTGCGCGCCAAGTCTGGCAGCGCGGCGCGCGAGCATTGTGTCGAAGGTAAGGAACTTCCTCGCCTTCCCGGACAATGCCAGATGGAGCGCGTCCGCGACGTCCATGCCCGCGTCGACCCAGCCGAACGCGACGCGCACGGCTTCCGCATGCTGCTGCCGCACGTGCGGCAGTGCCAGTATCCCCCGCAGCGAAGCGAGGATTTCTTCGCGCGTCGTTTCCCTGGCTCTCAGCACCCAAGCGAGTTCGAGCAGTACAGTGATCGGAATAAACACATCCTCGTCGGCCTGGAGCACAGCGACTGCACGGCGGAATTGGGCCGGATCGTCCTTGAGCAGGAAGCGGGCCAGCAGGTTGGTGTCGACGCTTATCACCGCCGCCGCCCGCGGCTCTTGCTGCGTTCATCGTCGGCCCGCACCGTTTCAAGGAGCGCAGCGGCTTCCTGCGCAGGCGTCATGCGTTTGGCACGATGAGCGAGCGAACCCGCCAGTCCCCGCACCCGCTCGACGCGATCGGTCGGCTTGATCGTGACCTTGAAACCCTTGCCGGGATCCAGTTCCACGTTCAGTTGCGTGCCGCTGCGGATGTCCAGCGCTTCGCGGATCGGTTTGGGAATGATCATCTGCCCCTTACTCGAAGCCCTGATCGACTCCATGATAACCTCCGGTAAGACAACAAGGTAAGACAACAAGGTAAGACGATACGCCGCGCAGGCGTTCGGGTCAACTGCGGTATCGTTCAGGATCGCTTCAACAACGCGGCGTGGCTGGTCGGGTCTTTGCATTGCACACGCCACACTATAACGTCGGCAAACAGGTTTTCATCCGCCGGCCGCGCGCCAGAGCCGCCAGCCGGTCAGCCGGACATCCTCACGACCGCCCGTCCGCGCACGCCGCCGCGGATCAGCTTGTCGCAGTGCGCCTGCAATTCGTCCAATGCGATTGCGTAAGCAATCTTGTCCGTGTGCCGTGGCCGCAAGTCGCCCCCCGGCGCCATGCGTTTCCACGCGGACCCGCGCGCGGGCACGGGATGATTGCCGTTGATTCCGGCCAGCGACACCGATCGCAGGATAAACGGGTAGATCGACGTGGTGAAGGTCTCGCCCGCCGCGTTGCCAAAGGCGCACACCACGCCGTGCTTCTTCATCGTGCGCAACAGCGCATCGAGCGGCGCGCCGCCCACCGCGTCGATCGCCCCTGCCCAGCGCTGCTCTTCCAGGGGCTTGGGGCCGGTCGCAATGGCATCCCGGCCGATCACTTCCGCGGCGCCGATCGCCTTCAAGTAATCGGTTTCGTCCGGTTTGCCGGTGCTGGCCACGACCCGGTAACCCAGTCCCGCCAGAATGTCGATCGCGAAGGACGAACATCCCCCGGTGGCGCCCGTGACCGCGATCGGACCCTTGTCCGGCGTGACGCCCAGTCGAATCAGTTCCTCCACCGCCACTGCGGAGGTGTAGGCGGCAAGGCCGAGGGCCACCGCCTCGAACGCGTCCATACCCTCGGGAACGCGCTCGACCCAGGCCGCGGGCACGCGCACGTATTCGCCATAGGCGCCGTCGTGGCGAATGCCGAATTCCTGCCCGCCCTGCACCGTCACCATGTCGCCCTCGCGAAACGCCGGGCTGGTGGAAGCGGCGACGGCGCCGGATACCTCGACCCCGGGAATGCAGGGAAAGCGCTTCACCACATTGCCCACCCCGCAGACCGCGCGCGCGTCCTTGAAATTCACGGCGGCGTACTTCGACTTGATCAGGACCTCGCCCGGATCGAGATCGTCGATGCTTTGCGTCACCATGCGGCCCGCGCGCCTGCCGTCCTCATGGAAAACTTTCACCGCTCTGAAGCGCATGCGCTGCCCCTTGTTTCCTCAGCTTTGGATCACGGCGCCGCTGCCGAACAGGCTTTCAATCTGATCCGCGCCGAAGCCGAATTGCTCGAGTACCTCGCGACTGTGCGCGCCGAGCATCGGCGGTGGCCGGTGCACGCGCGACTGCGCGTCGCGGTCGCCGCCCGCCTTGTCGGCCCCTTGGCCACCGAGCCGAACAGGCGCAGATTGCTCGCGCCGTGTCCGGCGACGATGGCGAGCAGTTTGTCCCGATGGGCGGCGAGTGCTTCGGAGGGTTTCATGGACGGTATTCTCGCAGGTTTTGCCGCGCCTGCGCATTCGGCCGCCGCAATGCCGGTTGAACACCGGGAAACTAGGCTTGCGTGAGCAGCACCTCTAACATTTCTCGCGGCGTCAGCGCCGGCGGCAGCTTGGATTTCGCCGCCCGCATTTGCGCAAGCAGACGTTTGTCGCCCGTCACGAAATGCGTTGCAGAAGCGGAAACCGCAGCGGCGACAATAGCTGCGTCCTTGGCGTTGATGCCGGTAATCGACTTGCGCGGGCAAGGCACGATGCGGATGCCGCTGGCGCTCACAAATTGTAGCCACAGCGGCTGCGCTTGCGGCAGCTTGCGCGCAAGGTTCTTTTCCACTTCTTGAATGCAGCAGCGGCCAGTAATCAGCTCGGCGGCGGGGCTGCCGGCGAGCCAATTCACCAGCACCACGGGCGCTGAGTGCGCGGACCCTATCAACGCGGAAATGAGGACGTTACTATCGAGAAAAACCGTGATCACAAATCGCGCAGCAGCTCTTCGGCGCTCACGCCGTGTTGTTGCATGAGCTTGCGCATCTGCTTGCGCAGAGCGTCGAGATCCATGCGCTGGGGAGTCAATACGATGGCATTGGCGATCTTGACCGCGCGCAACGCGTCGCCGGTTTCCAGATGCAGGGCGTCGCGCAGCGATTTGGGCAGCGTTAGCTGCCCGCGTTCACGCAGTTCGATTTCGGATGTGTTTAGCTCGGTCGTTTCCATTATGGTCGCATTTCGTATTTTCTGAAATCGTACCGGACCACATGACGAGTCGTCAAGTGCGATTCAGCCATGCCGATACGATCGTGTCGCGCTGATGCGCACCGTGAGCCCGGCGCGCATGGCGATTTGCGCGAGCGCATCCAGGCTGAACAGCTCGACGCAGCCCTTGAGCAGGGCGTTGAGCCGGGGCTGGGTGAGTTCGAGCATTTGCGCTGCCTCGACCTGGCGCAGCTTCAGGTCGCCCACGCAGGCCGCGATCCTGCGCGCGAGCTGGCGTTTGAGCGGGGTTAGGGACGAGGCGGGCATGGACTGGCGAGCTTGGCAACGGTGCTAGTGATTATATCACCATCGATATAATTATCAGGCTGCAAACCATATGGGAACATGACAGCACCTAACCAATTGTTCAGAATTGACCGAATCCAGATCGCTCCCGCGAATTTATTTGGTGCAGGCCCAGGCGGCGACTTCGCACTCCCTGGCCGCGCACAGGCGTAGCGCCTTGGTTTCCGCTTCCTGGCGGGTGGCGCCGGTGGCGGGGAAGTATTTGACGGGTCCGCGCGCGAGCGCGCCGCAGGCGTTGCTGAAAGCCGCCACGACTTCGCAGCGCGGGTGAGCGCATTGATTCAGGGCTTCGATCTTGGCCGCGCGCGAGGTGACGGAATTGTAGGCGTAGCCGAACTGACCCGTCTCGCGCTGCAGGGCGATGGCGCCGTAGACGCCTTTCTTCACCACCACCTTGGCCAGCGCCGGTTGCGCGACGCCGGCAAACGCAGCGACCAGCGCGAGATGGAGCAGGGCGGCGCGCATTCCGGACTCGCCCATCATCACACCGTTGCCAAGTGTTCGGCGCCGCGGATTTCCGGCATTTTCGGCGGGATCGCGCTGCCGCCGTGTTCCCTGAGCCGCGTCGGCGGCGGGATTGAGGCGTATCGTCAGGTCGGCGGCTTGCGGCATGGTGTTACCTCGGCGTCGAAGCACGATTATTCTACTCCTGCGACCGGCTCTGTTACCAAATGAACGCGAACCTGCGCTCTATGTATCTGGTGACGCGCGCTATTTTAGGGCTCGCCGAGAAAAAAACCTCTGTGCCCCAGACGGTTAAATTGCGGGCTGAACCCAAGCGGACGGTCGAAAAACTGCGGAAAATGCGGGAAAATCCGTGGAAACAGTTGGGAATTTGGCAATTGCTAAGTAAAATGTCCTGCTATTGAATGCCCCGTACTGAATTCCGGGTCCCTCGAAACGGAGAAAACATGAAACTTTGTCGTTACGGTAAGAATGGCTTCGAGAAACCGGGCATGATCGATGCCCAGGGCAACATCCGCGAGCTGTCCGCCGTGGTGGAGCAGATCGACCAGGGGACGATCTCGCCGGCGGGACTGGCGAAGCTGCGCAAGATCAAGGCCGAGACGCTGCCGCTGGTAAGGGGCGAGCCGCGCCTGGGTGTGCCGTATGTCGGAATTTCCAAATTCGTCGCCATCGGCCTCAATTACGCCGACCATGCGCGCGAGTCGAACACGGCCATCCCGACCGAACCGATCGTGTTCATGAAAGCCACCACGTCGATCACCGGCCCGAACGACAAGGTCATCGTGCCCAAGCATTCGACCAAGCTCGATTGGGAAGTGGAACTGGGCGTGGTCATCTGCAAGAAGGCGCAATACGTGCCCGAGGACAAGGCGCTCGACTATGTCGCCGGCTACTGCGTGGTGAACGACGTGTCCGAGCGCGCGTTCCAGCATCAGTCCAGCCAGTGGGACAAGGGCAAGGGCTGTGACACCTTCGGCCCGATCGGCCCGTGGCTGGTGACCACCGACGAGATTCGCGATCCGCAGAACCTGGATATGTGGCTGGACGTGAACGGCCGGCGCATGCAGAAGGGCAACACCCGCACCATGATTTTCGGCGTGGCGAAGCTGGTGTCCTACTGCAGCCGGTACATGACGCTGTTGCCGGGCGACATCATCACCACCGGCACTCCGCCCGGCGTAGGCACGAGCATGAAACCCGATCCGGTGTTCTTGAAGCCGGGCGATGTCATGAATCTGGGTATCCAGGGTCTGGGCGAGCAGCGCCAGGACGTGGTCGCCCATCCAGGTTGAGAGGCTGCGGGGTCTCCGGCCCCGGTTTCCGATGAGCGGCCAGGCGGTCTTCGGGCGGCTTGGCGCATCGGCCTACACAAAAAATGAAAATTGCAGTATTGGGCGCCGGCGTGGTCGGCGTGACGAGCGCTTGGTATCTGGCCCGCGCCGGGCATGAGGTCACGGTCGTCGATCGCCAGCAAGCGGCAGCGATGGAAACCAGCTTCGCCAACGGCGGGCAAATCTCGACCAGCCATGCCGAGCCCTGGGCCAATCCCGGAACACCGATGCAGGTTCTCAAATGGCTGGGGCGCGAAGATTCGCCGATGCTGTTTCGCCTGCGCGCGGATCCGCACCAGTGGGCCTGGGGCCTCGCCTTCCTGCGCGAGTGCCTGCCGGCGCGCAGCCGCGCCAACGCCGCCCGGATCGCCGCGATCAACCGCTACAGCCGGGCGCAGCTCCTCGCGCTGCGCGCCGAAACCGGCATCCAGTACGAGCAGCAGACACGCGGCATCCTGCGCCTCTACGAAGGCCGCCGAGCCCTGGACGAGGCGGTTGCGGCCGCTTCCCTGGAGAAGTTGCAGGGTGTCGATTTGCGCGTGCTGACGGCGGCCGGGTGCGTCGCGCTGGAGCCGGCGCTCGCCGCTCGCGCCGAGCGCATCGCCGGAGGCGTGCATGCGCCGGGGGACGAGTCCGGCGATGCGCACAAGTTCACCCAAGCCCTGGCGCTGCTCTGCGCCGCGCGCGGGGTGCGCTTCCGCTACGGCAGCGGCATCCGGCGCGTCGAGACCGCGGGCGGGGACGTGGCGCGTGTGCGCCTCGACAGCGGCGAGGCGATCGAGGCCGACACCTATGTCATGGCGCTGGGCAGCTACAGCCCCCTGCTGCTGCGCCCCATCGGCATTTCGATTCCGGTCTATCCGCTGAAAGGTTATTCCATCACCCTTGCGCTCGCCGCAGGCGATGTGGCGCCGCAGATCAGCCTGAGCGATGGCGCCCACAAGCTCGTGATGTCGCGCCTGGGCGAGCGCTTGCGCGTGGCCGGCACCGCCGAACTGACCGGCTACGACACGGCGATCAACGAGCTTCGCTGCCGCGCCATCGTCAGGCGCACCTTCGAGCTTTTTCCCAGGGCGGGCCGGCCGGAAGAGGCGCAGTTCTGGGCCGGGCTGCGTCCCGCCACTCCCGGTGGCGTGCCCTGCATCGGCCGCACGCGCTATCCCAATCTGCTGCTCAACACCGGCCACGGCACCCTGGGCTGGACCATGGCCTGCGGCTCGGGCGCGGCGATAGCGGATATCGTCAGCGGCAGGAAGCCGGAGACCGAATTTCGCTTTCTTCAGGGATGAGTTGCGCCCATCTCCGCCATAACCCCGTCGATCAAGCGGCGCGCGATCGAGATTCGGTTAGGTAATTTCGGCAGTGCATCGAGTGCGAACCACTGCGCATCCTGGATTTCGTCCGGCGCCGGCTTGATCTCGCCGCCGGCGTAGTCGGCAACGAAGGCGATCATGAGCGAATGCGGAAACGGCCAGGGCTGGCTGGCGAAATAGCGCGGGTTGGCGATGCGCACGCCCGTTTCCTCCAGCACCTCGCGCGCGAGGCACTGCTCCAGCGACTCGCCCGGTTCGACGAAGCCGGCGAGCACGCTGTACATGCCGGGCGCAAACTGCGGCGAGCGCGCGAGCAGGATCTCCTGAGCGCGCCGGACCAGGCACATGACGGCAGGCGCGATGCGCGGATACGCGATGAGCGCGCAGGCGGGGCATTCGCGGGCGCGTTCGTGCTCGCGCTGGCGCGTGGGCGTGCCGCAGCGTCCGCAGAACTGGTGGGTGCGATCCCAGTCCACGAACTGCAGCGCGCGCCCGGCGAGCGCGAACAGGTTGTCATCGAGTTTCCCGTACAGGGCGCGCAATCCCTGCCACGCCATGTCCTGCGGTAATTCCGTATCGGCGCCGTACTCGAAGGCGTAGCAGGCGCGCTCGCTTAGGGTGCCCAGGTACAGGCGCCGCAACGGCTTCGCGCCCAGGCGAGCCAGATCCCCGTGTCCGGGCAGAGACGTGCCCGGCGCGCCGCGTGCAATCAGGAGCAAGGTCTGTTGGAACACGAAACACAGGCTCTCGGCGTCGGGTTCGCCTGCGTCCTTTACCGCACCGAAATAGGACTCGGGCGCGGTAAAGGGCATGACGCCAAACGCCGGCGCTTCGCGCGTCATGGCTGGCGCCTCCCCGGCATCGGGTTTTTTGCGAAACGCCGGATCAGGCTGGAAGTATCCCAGCGCCCGCCGCCCATTTTCTGCACTTCGCCGTAAAAGCCGCTGACCATTTCGGTGACCGGCAGCGGCGCGCCGCTTTTTTTCGCTTCCTCCAAGCAGATGCGCAAGTCCTTGCGCATCCAGTCCACGGCAAAGCCGAAATCGAACTTGTCGTCCACCATGGTCTTGCCGCGGTTGTCCATTTGCCAGGACTGGGCCGCGCCCTTGCCGATCACCTCCAGCACCTGCTTCATGTCCAGTTCCGCCTTGAGGCCGAAGTTGATGCCTTCGGCCAGACCCTGCATCAGACCCGCGATGCAGATCTGGTTGACCATTTTGGTGAGCTGGCCCGAGCCCGCCGGCCCGAGCAGGGTCACCGCCTTGGCGAAATGGGACATCACCGGCTTGGCGATCTCGAATGGTCCCGCCTCACCGCCGCACATCACTGTCAGCGTGCCGTTCTCGGCTCCCGCCTGGCCGCCGGAAACCGGCGCGTCGATGAAATGGATGCTGTTTTTGGCCGCCGCGGCGAACAGTTCGCGCGCAATGCCGGCCGAGGCGGTGGTGTGATCGACGTAAATGCTGCCCGCGGCCATGCCGGCGAAGGCCCCGTTTTCGCCCAGGGTGACTGCGCGCAGGTCCGGGTCGTCGCCGACGCAGGAAAAGACGATGGCCGCTCCCTCGGCGGCGGCTTTGGGCGTAGTGGCCGCTGTGCCCCCGTGCTTGGCCACCCAGGCGTCGGCCTTGGCGCGCGTGCGGTTGTACACCGTGACTTCATGGCCGTTTTTGGCGAGGTAGCCGGCCATCGGATGGCCCATGACGCCCAGGCCGAGGAATGCGACTGTTGCCATTGCGGGTCTCCCGTAGGTTCAGCTTTCAGCGCATCATTATAGCTGCTCACGCCCCGGGACATCATTTTTCCGGAATGATCTTGCCGGCTTCGGACAACAGGAACGTCCGGAACGCCTGCGCCACCGGCGACAGGCGCTTCGCCGCCAGGCGCACCACATGCCAGTCGCGCACGATCGGCAGGCCCTGCACGTCGAGGATAGCCAGACGCCGCGCCTTCAGTTCCAGCTCTATCGTGTGCAGCGACAGCAAGCTGATGCCCATGCCCGCCTGCACCGCCTGCTTGATGGTCTCGTTGCTTGCCATTTCCATGCTGACGTTGAGCGGCAGGCGGTGCTCGGCAAACAGGCGCTCGAGCAGTCCGCGCGTGCCCGAACCCGGCTCGCGGATCAGAAACGTTTCCTTGGCCAGGCGCTCGAGCGGGATGCGCCGTCTTTTGGCGAGGGGATGGGTAGGCGCGGCGATGACCACGTGCGGATGGCGCGCGAATGCCTCGGCCACGGCGTCCATGCGCTGCGGCGGCGTACCCATGATGGCGAAATCGACCTCGTTGTCGGCGAGTTGCTTCAGCACCAGTTCGCGATTGCCGGCCCAGAGTTTGAGGGTGACGCCCGGGTGCTTTTTCAGAAACAGGGCGAGCAGGGGCGGCACCAGATATTGAGCGGTGCTGACCATGGCGATGTGCAGCCGTCCCTGCGCCATGCCCTTGCGCGCGGCCAGGGCCTCGTCGGCTTCACGCAACTGCTGGGCAATCGCGCGGCTGTGCCGATGCAGCTCGGCGCCGGCCTCGGTGAGGAAGATCTTCTTGCCGATGCGCTCGAACAGCGGCAGCCCCGCCTGTCCTTCCAGGCTCTTCACCTGCATCGACACCGCCGGCTGGGTGAGATGCAGTTCGCGCGCGGCGCGCGCGAACGACAGGTTGCGCGCCACCGCCTCGAACACCTGCAGTTGGCGCAGGGTCGCGTGCCTGAATGTCATCTTCGCCAGCCCGGTTGGTATATCAATTAGCTTATCATACGCATAAGAAATAGTGACTATCATTTATGAATGAGCGCCGTTAGGCTGTGAGCAGAATCATCGCTATTGAGCGGAGGCGGACATGAACAAAACCGACGGCACTTACAGCGCCGGGGTCAAGGACTACCGGCACACTTACTGGGAACCGGACTATCCGGTGAAGGATAGCGACCTTCTTGCCTGCTTCAAGATCACGCCGCAGGAGGGAGTGCCGCGCGAGGAGGCGGCGGCGGCGGTGGCGGCCGAGTCCTCCACCGGGACCTGGACCACGGTGTGGACCGATCTGCTGACCGATCTTGACCATTACAAGGGCCGCGCCTACCGCATCGAGGACGTGCCCGGCGACCCTTCCTGCTTTTACGCCTTCATCGCCTATCCCATCGACCTGTTCGAGGAAGGCTCGGTGGTCAACGTGCTCACTTCGCTCGCCGGCAACGTGTTCGGCTTCAAGGCGATCCGGGCGCTCAGGCTCGAGGACGTGCGCTTTCCGCTCGCCTACGTCATCACATGCGGCGGACCGCCGCACGGCATCGCGGTCGAGCGCGACATCATGAACACATACGGCCGGCCGCTGCTGGGTTGCACCATCAAGCCCAAGCTCGGCCTGTCGGCGAAGAACTACGGCCGCGCGGTGTACGAGTGTCTGCGCGGCGGGCTGGATTTCACCAAGGACGACGTGAACGTCAATTCGCAGCCGTTCATGCGCTGGCGCCTGCGCTTCGACTTTGTCGCCGAGGCGGTGAAAAAGGCCGAGGCCGAGACCGGTGAGCGCAAGGGCCATTACCTGAACGTCACCGCGCCCACGCCGGAGGAGATGTACAAGCGCGCCGAATACGCCAAGTCGCTGGCCATGCCGATCATCATGCACGACTTCCTCACCGGCGGCTTTTGCGCCCATACCGGGCTCGCCAACTGGTGCCGCAACAACGGCGTGCTGCTGCACGTGCACCGCGCGCTGCACGCGGTGCTCGACCGCGACCGCCACCACGGCATCCACTTCCGCGTGCTGGCGAAATGCCTGCGGCTTTCCGGCGGGGACCACCTGCACTCGGGCACGGTGGTGGGCAAGCTCGAGGGCGACCGCGAAGCGACGCTCGGCTGGATCGACCTGATGCGCGAAAAATTCATTCCGGAGAACCGCGCGCGCGGCATCTTCTTCGACCAGGACTTCGGCTTCATGCCCGGCCTGTTTCCGGTGGCCTCCGGCGGCATCCACGTCTGGCATATTCCCGCGCTGGTTGCCATTTTCGGCGATGACTCGGTGATGCAGTTCGGCGGTGGCACCCTCGGCCATCCCTGGGGCAACGCCGCCGGCGCCTGCGCCAACCGCGTCGCGCTGGAGGCTTGCGTCGAGGCGCGCAACCAGGGCCGCCAAGTGGAAAAGGAAGGCAAGGCAATTCTCATCGCGGCGGCCAAGACCAGCCCGGAGCTGAAGGCCGCGATGGAGACCTGGAAGGAGATCAAGTTCGAATTCGACACCGTCGACAAGCTCGACCAGGCGCACGCGTAGCGGGCATCAGATATTTTTTGGAGAGAAGAACATGAGTGAAATGCAGGACTACAAGTCGCGGCTGCCGGATCCGGCGAGCCGCAAATTCGGCACGTTTTCCTACTTGCCGGCGATGACGCCGGAGCGCATCCGCACGCAGGTCGAGTACATCGTCGGACGCGGTTGGACGCCCGCGCTCGAGCACACCGAGCCGGAGCACCTGATGGACGACTACTGGTACATGTGGAAGCTGCCGCTGTTCGGCGAGACCGACGTGAACCGCGTGCTCGCCGAGGCCGATGCCTGTCACAAGGCCAACCCGAACAACCACGTGCGCCTGGTCGGTTACGACAAACTGAAGCAGACCCAGGGCGCGGCGATGGTCGTGTTCCGCGGCAAGACGATCTAGCCGCATGCGCGCGAAGGAGGAGGACGGCATGAGCAGGGAGCAGGGGCCCCATGCAATGGGGATGCGACCGACCGCGATTGCCGTCGGCCGCCGACAGCGGTTTGGCTTGAATCAAGACAACGGAACGGAGGCGGCGTGAGCATCAAAGCGCTGATATTCGACGTCGACGGCACCATCGCCGATACCGAGGAAACCCACCGCCAGTCCTTCAACGCCGCGTTTCTCGAGCACGGGCTGTCCTGGGACTGGAGCCGGCGCGAGTACGCCGAGCTGTTGCGCATCTCAGGCGGCAAAGAGCGCATCGCCGTCTATATAGAGTCGTTGCGGCTGCAGCAGCAGGAGAAGGCCAGGCTCAAGGGACTGGTGCAACTCATCCACGCCACCAAGACGCGCATCTATGGCGAGTTGATCGCCGACGGCCGCGCGCCGCTGCGCCCCGGCGTGGCGCGGCTGATCGGCGAAGCGCGCGCGGCGGGGGTACGCCTCGCCATCGCCTCGACCACGACCTCGGCCAACGTCTCGGCGCTGATCGGCGCGCAATTCGGCGCCGAAGCCTGGAATTGGTTCGAGGCACTGGCCTGCGGCGATGTCGTGCCGCGGAAGAAGCCGGCGCCGGACATCTATGTCCGGGCACTTGGCATGCTGCGCTTGCCGGCGCATGCCTGCGTCGCTTTCGAGGACTCGGTCAACGGCCTGCAATCGGCCAAGGCAGCCGGGTTGTATACCGTCGTCACGCCCACCCAATGGAGCGAGGGGCAGGAGTTCGGCGGCGCGGATCTGCTGTTGCGCGGTCTGGGCGACGCGGATGCGCCGCTAGCCGCGGGCGACGCCAGCTTGGCGGGCGGGCCGTATCTCACGCTGGAAGGACTGCAGCAGCTGCACGCCGCCGCGCTGCGGCAGGCCGCAGCGTAAAACGCATAAGGGAAGGGGATATGCCGCTCAAGAGCACGCTCACCGAATTCATCATCGGCGAGCATCGAAAATACAGCCAGGCCACGGGCGGATTTACCGCGCTGCTGAACGATATTCAGCTTGCGTGCAAACGCATCGCCTACCTCATAGGCAAGGGTGCACTGGCCGGGGTGCACGGAGCGGCGGGCAGGGAAAACGTCCAGGGCGAGCGGCAGATGAAGCTCGACGTGATGGCGAACGACATTTTTCTGCGCACCAACGAATGGGGCGGGCACCTAGCCGCCATGATCTCCGAAGAGCTGGAGGCGGTGTATCAGATTCCGGCGCGGCACCCGCGCGGCCGCTACCTGCTTGCGTTCGATCCGCTGGATGGATCGAGTAATATCGACGTCAATGTCGCGGTGGGCTCGATCTTTTCCGTGTTGCGCTGCGCGGAGGGCGTAACCGAGCCGAGCGTTAGGGATTTCCTGCAGCCGGGGAGCGAGCAGGCCTGCGCCGGCTATGCCATTTACGGCCCGACCACCATGCTGGTGCTCACCCTGGGTCACGGCGTGTACGGGTTCACGCTGGACCGGGAGATCGGTGAGTTCATTCTCACCCATCCGGACTTGCGCATTCCGGGTGAGACGAGCGAGTTCGCCATTAACGCCTCCAACGAGCGCTTCTGGGAGCCGCCGGTGAAGCGCTACATTTCGGAATGCCTCGCCGGCGCGGGCGGGCCGCGCGTCAAGGACTTCAACATGCGCTGGATTGCTTCCTTCGTCGCCGAGGTGCACCGCATCCTGATGCGCGGCGGACTGTTCCTGTATCCGAAGGACAGCAAGGACCCGGCCAAAGCGGGGCGCCTGCGCCTGCTGTACGAGGCGAACCCGATGGCGTATCTGATCGAGCAAGCGGGCGGCGCCGCCTCGACCGGGCGCGGGCGCATACTCGAAGTGGCGCCTGAGGAACTGCACCAGCGCGTGCCGGTGATCCTGGGTTCGAAGGACGAGGTCGAGCGCATTGCGCGCTATCATGGCGAGCACGAGCGCGGTGTGGATCAGCCCTACACCTCGCCGCTGTTCAACACGCGCTCGCTGTTCGAGCAGCGGTGAACGCTGCCGGAAGCGAATAAGAGGCCGGTTCGAAATTTCTGAAACGGCGCCTGAACGGACGGAGCATAAGGGGAGGTACCCCTTATTGTGAATTGAGTCTTATAGAGGAAACAGCAGTCATGTCAGCGAAGCACCCGGTCATCGTGATCACCGGCTCGTCCGGCGCCGGCACCACCTCGGTGACGCGCACCTTCCAGCACATTTTCCGCCGCGAGAAGCTCGACGCCGCCATTGTCGAGGGCGATGCCTTCCATCGCTACGACCGCGCGGCGATGAAAACGGCGATGGCCGAGGCGGCGCAAAGCGGCAACCATCACTTCAGCCATTTCGGCGCCGACGCCAACCTGTTCGAGGAACTGGAGGCGCTGTTTGCGAGCTATGGTAAAAGCGGCGGCGGCCGCAGCCGCAAGTACTTGCACAACGAGGCCGAGGCGGCGCCTTTCGGGCAGGAGCCGGGCACGTTCACGCAGTGGGAGGAGATAAGGCCGGGTAGCGATCTGCTGTTCTACGAGGGCCTGCACGGGGGGGTGGTCACGGACAGGGTCAATATCGCGCGCCACGCGGATTTGCTGGTGGGCGTGGTGCCCACAATCAACCTGGAGTGGATCCAGAAACTGCACCGCGACAAGGCCACGCGCGGTTACTCCACCGAGGCGGTGGTGGACACCATCCTGCGGCGCATGCCCGATTACGTGAATTACATCGTGCCGCAATTCGCGCAGACGCATATCAACTTCCAGCGCGTGCCCACGGTCGACACCTCCAACCCCTTCATCGCGCGCGACATCCCCAGCGCCGACGAGAGCTTCCTCGTGATCCGCTTCGCCAATCCCAAAGGGATCGACCTGCCTTACCTGCTCACCATGCTGCACGACTCGTTCATGTCGCGACCCAATATCATCGTGGTGCCGGGCGGAAAGATGGAACTGGCGATGCAGTTGATTTTCACGCCCATGATCCTGCAGTTCATCGACCGCAAGCGCCGCGCCTAGGCGCGTGTTTTCGCGCGAGGCGGCATTTTTTTGGCGCCCGCAATGGAAAAATCGCGGCGCTTCGACGATAATCCAAGCTTCGCTTAATTCCTCCCGCCATGAAAACCACCAGCAACGAGCTCGCCAACGCCATCCGCGCCCTTTCCATGGACGCGGTGCAGGCCGCCAATTCCGGCCATCCGGGCATGCCCATGGGTATGGCCGAAATCGCCGTCGCCCTGTGGAACCGCCATCTGCGCCACCATCCGGCCAACCCGAAATGGGCAGATCGCGACCGCTTCGTGCTGTCCAACGGCCACGGCTCGATGTTGCTCTACTCGCTGCTGCATCTCACCGGTTACGACCTGCCGATGGACGAATTGCGGCGCTTCCGCCAGTTGCACTCGACGACGCCGGGGCACCCGGAAGTCGGCGTGACGCCGGGCGTGGAAACCACCACCGGGCCGCTGGGGCAGGGCATCGCCAACGCCGTCGGCATGGCGCTCGCCGAGCGCCTGCTTGCCGCAGAATTCAACCGGCCGGGCTGCGCCATCGTCGACCATCACACCTACGCGGTCCTTGGCGACGGTTGCCTGATGGAAGGCATTTCGCACGAGGCTTGTTCGCTCGCCGGCACGCTCAAACTCGGGAAGCTGATCGCGCTCTATGACGACAACGGCATTTCCATCGACGGCAAGGTGCAAGGCTGGTTCACCGACGACACGCCGAAGCGCTTCGAGTCCTACGGCTGGCACGTCATGCCCGGAGTGGACGGCCACGACGTCGACGCCGTGGACCGCGCGATAGTCGCGGCCAAAGCGGTGACGGACCGCCCCAGCCTCGTCTGCTGCAAGACGGTCATCGGTAAGGGTTCGCCGAACAAGGCCGGCTCGCATGACGCGCACGGCGCGGCGCTGGGCGAAAAGGAAGTCGCGGCCACGCGCGCGGCGATCGGCTGGAAGCCCACGCCGTTCGAAGTGCCGCAGAACGTCTACGCGGGCTGGGACGCACGCGTGCGCGGCGCCGTGTTGGAAGGCGAATGGAACCAGCGCTTCGGCGCCTACGAGATGCAGCATCCGCAGCTCGCGCGCGAGTTCCGGCGGCGCATGGCGGGAGATTTGCCCGCGGCCTGGAAGGCGCATTGTGACGCGCTGCTCGCGCAGATCGACGCCAAGGCCGAAACCATCGCCACGCGCAAGGCTTCGCAGAATGCGATCGAAGGCCTGGCGCCGGCGCTGCCCGAATTCGTCGGCGGCTCGGCCGACCTCACCGGGTCGAACCTCACCAACTGGTCCGGCGCAAAACCGGTGAGCGCAGGTGGCGGTAACTACGTATCCTACGGCGTGCGCGAATTCGGCATGGCGGCGATCGCCAACGGCATGGCGCTGCACGGCGGGCTCCTTCCATTTTGCGGCACCTTCCTCACCTTCTCCGATTACGCGCGCAATGCGTTGCGCATGGCGGCATTGATGAAGCTGCGCAACATTTTCGTGTACACCCACGATTCGATCGGTCTGGGCGAGGACGGCCCGACGCACCAGTCGGTCGAGCATGTCTCCAGCCTGCGCCTGATGCCCAACCTGGACGTGTGGCGGCCGTGCGACACCCTTGAGTCGGCGCAGGCCTGGGTCGCAGCGGTCGAACGGCGCGATGGTCCCAGCGCGCTGGTGTTCTCGCGCCAGAACCTGCCGTTCCAGCAGCGCGACGCGCAGGCGCTCGCGGGAATTGCGCGCGGCGCTTATGTGCTCTCCGACTGCGCGGGTGCGCCGCAGGCATTGATACTCGGCACCGGCTCGGAAGTCCAGCTCGCCATGGACGCGCAGGCCAAGCTTGCCCAGGAGGGCGTGCGCGTGCGCGTGGTGTCCATGCCCTCGACCAGCGTATTCGACCGCCAGGACGCCGCCTACCGCAAAAGCGTTTTGCCGCGCGGCATGCCGCGGGTTGCGGTGGAGGCGGGCGTGTCCGACTACTGGCGCAAGTACGTGGGCCTGGAAGGCGCGATAATCGGCATCGACCGCTATGGCGAGTCCGCCCCGGGCCCGGAACTGTTCAAATACTTCGGCTTCACCGTGGACAAGGTGGTGGCCGCGGTGAAAAGCGTGATCTAAAGCGGATCGGCGCAAGTGCCCGCGCATTGACCTTTCTCAAACCGCGTGCCTGCCGATCCATGTATACCTGCATCTACCCATGTAAGTCTGTGGTTTCCATTTTCTGCTAGGAGCAAGTCATGACTATCAAGGTCGCAATCAACGGCTACGGCCGCATCGGACGCAACATCGTGCGCGCGCTCTATGAGGGCGGCAACAAGCACGATATCCGGATCGTCGCCGTCAATGACCTGGGCAATGCCCAGACCAATGCTCATCTGACGCGCTACGACACCACGCATGGAAAGTTCCCGGGCACGGTGGCGGTGGAGGGCGATTTCATGGTCGTGAACGGGGACAAGATCCGTGTTTGCGCCATTCGCAATCCGGCCGAACTGCCCTGGGCCGAGCTGGGCGTGGACGTGGTGATGGAGTGCACCGGCCTCTTTACCAGCAAGGAGAAGGCGGGCGCCCATCTCAAGGCCGGCGCGAAAAAGGTCATCATCTCCGCCCCCGGCGGCAAGGACGTCGATGCCACCATCGTCTATGGCGTGAACCACAAGGTGCTGAAAGCGGCGCACACGGTGATTTCAAACGCTTCCTGCACCACCAACTGCCTGGCGCCGATGGTGAAGCCGTTGCACGACAAGATCGGCCTCGCCTGCGGCCTGATGACCACCATCCACGCCTACACCAACGATCAGGTGCTGACCGACGTCTATCACGAAGACCTGCGCCGCGCGCGCTCGGCCACCATGTCGATGATCCCGACCAAGACCGGCGCGGCGGCGGCGGTGGGCCTGGTGCTGCCGGAGTTGAACGGCAAGCTCGACGGCTACGCCATGCGCGTGCCTACCATCAACGTTTCCGTGGTCGATCTGTGTTTCATCGCCAAGCGCGCGACCAGCGCCGACGAGGTGAACCAGGTGATGCGGGAAGCGGCCGTAGGCAGCCTGAAGGGCATCCTCGCCTACAACCAGGAGCCGCTGGTGTCGGTGGACTTCAACCACAATCCACATTCCAGCATATTCGACGCCACGCTCACCAAAGTGTCGAACGGCACGCTGGTGAAGGCGTCCGCCTGGTACGACAACGAGTGGGGATTCAGCAATCGCATGCTCGATACGGCGGTTGCGTTCATGAGCGCGAAATAGCCCGTGTCGCGATCATGGCCTGTGCATTGCGGCAAAGGCTGACATCGCCGAGCAAGGTCTGGCCCGAGGTTAAAACGAGCGAGCAATGGCAATCCTGAAAATGACCGACCTCGAGCTGCGCGGCAAGCGCGTGCTGATCCGCGTGGATTTCAATGTGCCCGCCAAGGACGGCAAGGTCGCGGACGACACCCGCATCCGCGCGGCGCTGCCGGGCATCCGCGCGGCGCTCGCCGCAGGCGCGCGCCTGATGCTGACCTCGCATTTCGGCCGCCCGAAAGAGGGCGAATGGAGCGAGGCTGAATCGCTTGCGCCGGTGGCGCGGCACCTGTCCGGCCTGCTCGGCGTCGAGGTGCCGCTGGTGCGCGACTGGCTCGATGGGGTGAAGGTCGAACCGGGCAAGGTGGTGCTGCTGGAGAATTGCCGCTTCAACAAGGGCGAGAAAAAGAACGACGACGACCTCGCCAAGCGCATCGCGGCGCTGTGCGACATTTACGTCAACGACGCTTTCGGCACCGCGCACCGCGCCGAAGCCACGACCCACGGCGCGGCCCGGTATGCGCCCGTCGCCTGCGCCGGCCCGCTCATGTCGGCGGAACTGGAGGCGCTGGGCAAGGCGCTGGCTGCGCCTGAGCGCCCCCTCGTTGCGATCGTGGCCGGGGCTAAGGTGTCGACCAAGCTCACCATCCTGGCCGCGCTTGCCGCGAAAGTGGATCAGTTGATTGTCGGCGGCGGCATCGCCAACACCTTCATGCTTGCGGCCGGCCTGCCGATCGGCAAGTCGCTCGCCGAAGCCGAGCTGGTGGACGAAGCGAAGAAAATCATGGCGGCGATGCAGGTGCGCGGCGCCGCGGTGCCGATTCCGACCGACGTGGTCGTGGCCAAGGAAATGTCCGCGACTGCCGCCGCGACGGTAAAGCCGGCGGCCGCCGTAGCCGCAGACGAAATGATTCTGGATATTGGCCCCGAGACCTCGGCGCGCTTGGCGCAGAGCCTGAAGCGCGCCGGCACCGTCGTCTGGAACGGGCCGGTAGGGGTATTCGAGTTCGATCAGTTCGCCGGCGGCACGAAAACGCTGGCGCTGGCGATCGCCGCCTCCAAGGCATTCTCGATCGCGGGCGGCGGCGATACCGTCGCCGCCATCAACAAATTTGGCGTGGCCAAAGATATCGGCTACATTTCGACCGCAGGCGGCGCATTCCTCGAGTTCCTCGAAGGCAAGAAACTGCCGGCGGTGGAAGTGCTGGAAGCGCGCGCGGCCGGCTAGACTCTGCTCGTGCTGCGTGATCATCATCGCAAGGAAATCCGCTCTTGTTATCCGCCCTGACCGACGACCAAATCCAGATCCGCGACCTGATTCGCCGGGTCGCCAAAGAACAGGTTGCGCCGCGTGCCGACGCGATCGACCGCAGCGCCGAATACCCGCAGGACATGTTCGACCTGCTCCGGCAACTTGGCCTGTTCACGCTGCCGTTTCCGCAGCAGTACGGCGGCAGCAACAGCATGGTGTCCGCGTGCCTGGCGATCGAGGAATTCGGCCGGGTCTGCTACAACACCGCCTATCTGCTGCTGCTGCAGTGGGTGCCCTTCGGGGCATTCCTGGCCGGCGGCACCGAAGACCAGAAAGAGCGCTTCCTGCCCGGCCTGGCCTCGGGAGAACTGCGCGCTGCCTTCTCCACCACCGAGCCTCAGAGCGGGTCCGACGTGGCCGGAATCAAGACGCGGGCGACGCCGGTCGCCGGCGGCTACAGCCTGACCGGATCGAAGGTCTGGTGCACCAATTCCCACATCGCCGACTTCGTGCTGGTGGCCGCCAAGACCGCCGATGACAAATCCGCCGGCAGCATCAATCTGTTCGTCGTCGAGCGCGGCAGCAAGGGCTTCAAAGTCGGTCGCAAGGAGGAGAAGATGGGCGCGCGCGGCGTGCCGTCCTGCCCCCTGTTTCTCGACGACGTCTTCGTGCCCGCATCGAATATTCTGGGCGAACCCGGCAAGGGCTTCAAGCTGGTGATGGAAACGTTCAACAAAAGCCGGCCGCTGATCGGCGCGCGCGGCGTCGGCCTGGCGCAAGGCGCGATCGACCATGCCAGCGAATACATCCGGAACCGTGTCGCTTTCGGCCGGAAGATCAGCGACTTCCAGGGCATACGCTGGATGCTGGCCGACATGGCGATCCAGACCGAGGCTGCGCGCAGTCTTGTCTACAAGGCGGCTGCGATGGTCGACGCCGGGGCCGCCGGAGTCGATCTCGCGCCGATCGCGGCGATGGCCAAGTGCTTCGCGACCGACGTCGCGATGAAGGTGGCGACCGACGCGGTGCAGTTGTTCGGCGCCTCGGGCATTTCCAACGAATATCCGATCAACCGCTATTTCCGCGACGCCAAGGTCACCCAAATCATCGAAGGCACCAACCAGATCCAGCGCAACATCATCGCCAACCACCTGCTTGGTCGGGCGGCGCGCTAGCAGATTGCGAATCGAATTCTCAACAGTAACAAGGAGCGGCAATGCAAACTGTCGGACTAGGGCTTTACTTCGAGGACCTTCCTGTCGGTAAAACCTTCAAGACCGTGGCGCGCACCATCCAGGATGCGGACATCTGCGCATTTATCAACGTCGTCCACATGACCGAAGTGCTGTTCACGGACATGGAATTTGTCAAGAACGAGTCCGATATCAAGGGTCGCGTCGCACCCGGTTCGCTGAGCTACTGCTATGCCGAGGGATTGCTGGCGCAGGCGACGATGCAAAAGACCGGCTATGCGTTTCTCAACATGGAACTCAACATAGAAAACCCGGCGTTTGCCGGCGACACCATCCACGTCGAATGCGAAGTGATCGAAGCGCGGCTATCGAAAAGCCGCCCTGGCCGCGGCTTGGTGCGCACGCGCAACAAGGTAGTCAAACACAACGGCCAGGTGGTGCTGACCTACACGCCGCTGCGCATGATCAAGTGCCGCAGTGAACTCAAGGCCGGGGAGTGACGACCGCCATCGGCGCACCCGCTGTCGGCGCGCTCGCCGGAGTGCGCGTGCTCGATCTGACCGTCAACGTCCTGGGGCCGCTCGCGACCCAGACTCTGGGTGACATGGGCGCCGACGTGATCAAGATCGAGCCGCCGCAGGGCGACCCGATGCGCGATACCGGGCCTGCGCGGCATGCGCAAATGTCGGTCTTTTATCTCAACATGAATCGCAACAAGAAAAGCGTGGTGCTGGACCTCAAGAGCCCCGCCGCGCTCGAGGCATTGCTTCGTCTGGTCGGGGATGCCGACGTGCTCGTTCACAGCATGCGAACGCAGGCGGCCGAACGCCTGGGCCTGAGCTACGCCGCGCTTGCAGCGCGCAATCCCCGCCTGGTATACGCCTCGGCGCCGGGATACAACCCGGATGGACCGTATCGCGATCGGCCGGCATACGATGATGTGATTCAGGGTGAGAGCGGACTGGCCGATTTGGTGCATATGGCTACCGGTGTACCCGGTTACCTGCCCACAGTCGTGGCTGACAAACTGTGCGGCGTGTTTCTCGCCTCCGCCATCGGCATGGCCCTGTTCAGCCGCGAGCGCACGGGTCGCGGGCAACAGGTGCAGATACCGATGCTCGAAACCATGCTGTCGTTTAACCT
This sequence comes from Betaproteobacteria bacterium, assembly GCA_016234705.1. GTDB lineage: Bacteria > Pseudomonadota > Gammaproteobacteria > Burkholderiales > SG8-39 > 2-12-FULL-64-23. Next base: position 78,643 of record JACRAS010000104.1, read on the forward strand.
GGTCGAGCATCTGTGGGCCGGTGCGTTCGGCGACGAAGGCCGCCTGGGCTACGGGCGTGCACTGTCGCGCCAACGCAGGCCCTATGCAACCAAGGACGGCTTCATCTGCCTGCTCGCAAACAGCGACGAACAGTGGAAGCGCCTGTTGGCCGCGCTCGACCGGCCGGAACTCGCGCTCGATCCGCGTTTCGCGACCATGGAGGCGCGCACCGAGAACATCGACGCCTTGTACTCGATCGTGGCGGACCGGATCGGCCTGCGCACCACCGGAGAGTGGCGCGCGCTTCTGGACGCGGCGGACATTCCGAACGGGCCCATGAACCGGTTGCAGGATCTGCTCGGCGACCCGTATTTTAGAGAGACGAACTTCTTTGAACGGTATGAGCACCCCAGCGAAGGGCCGCTGATTACCACTGCGATCCCGCAGCGGTTCTCGCAAACACCCGGCAGCATCCGCCTGCCGCCGCCGCGCCTGGGCGAGCACACCCGCGAGGTGCTGCAATCGGCGGGTTATGACGACGCCGGTATCGCGCGCATCGCACAGGGTGCGCGGGCGCGCCAGGTCGCCGGGACAGCGTAACCGCGGCCATCGGCCGGCGGTGTCGGTCTCGCGGCCGTCGAAGTCGGCAAGCTTCTCGGCGCGACCGTCATTGCCACAGCCTCCAGCCGGGAGAAACTCGCGATCGCGCAAGATCGCGGCGGCGACCATGCGATCGACTACACGCGCGACAATTTCAAGGATCGCGTGATGGAGATCACCGCAGGCAACGGGGCCGACGTCATCCTCGATACCGTCGGCGGCGAGGTGTTCGAACAGTCCATGCGTTGCATCGCCTGGGGCGGCCGCCTGCTGGTGGTTGGTTTCGCCGGCGGACGGATTCCGGAAATCAAGATGAATCAAGCGCTGCTCAAATGCTTCAGCATCGTCGGGGTGCGCGCTATGGAGCACGTCAAACGCAAGCCAAAGGAAGGCGCTGCCTATCGAGACTGGATGCTCGGCTGGGCCGACAAGGGCCGGCTAAGGCCGCATGTCTCGCATGCGCTCCCGCTGGAGCGTTTCCGCGAGGCGATGGAACTGCTGCAATCCCGCAAGGCCATCGGCCGAGTCGTGCTCGAGGTGCGGCCGGGTTGAAGGGGTTCGAGGTGGAACGGAGTCAATCGGCCGGCCGCGCCGCGGCGGCGAAGGTGCGCGGTTTCTTTGTTGCTGTGGCTGGGGCGAGCGGCGCCGAAACGCTGCACTGCTGGCGCGCTTCCTTCCGACGCTGGAAGTGTTGGAAGCGCGCGCGGCCGGCTAGCCTATCGCGCGCCGTAACAGAGATGCGCCGTAACAGAGATTGCTCTTGGGCAATATAAGCATTACCATTCAGTCCGTTGTTTGGGGGGATAGCCGATGAACCGTAGAGCCTTGACCGAACGCGATTTGCGGGAAATACCCGCCTACTCGATCGCAGAGGCGGCAGGGTACCTGCGCGTGCCGAAATCGACCCTCCGTGCGTGGCTGCTTGGCCAGAAATCGTTTCGTTCGGTGATCGAAATTGCCGATCGAAAGGAGCGCCGCTTGTCCTTCATTAACCTGGTCGAAGCGTTTGTTCTTTCTGCGATCCGCCGCGAACATACCATCCCGTTGCCCAAGGTACGCAAGGCGATGGATTACCTGCGCCGCACGTTCAAGACGCATCGCCCGCTTGCCGATGAGCAGTTCGCGACAGACGGGGTCGATCTGTTCGTGGAAAAATTCGGCGCGTTAGTCGGTGCAACGCAAGAAGGCCAAGTGCAGTTGCGCGAGATCATCCTCGATCGTCTCAAAGATGTTCGCCGCGACCTGAAGGGCGTGCCGGAAAGAATTGTCCTGTTTCCGGCGCGCGGTTCCGCGGCCACGGGCGATGTAGTGATCGACCCGCGCGTTTCTTTCGGCCGGCCGGTGCTGGACGGCTTTGGCGTGCGAACCGCTATCTTGGCCGAGCGTTTCCACGCCGGCGATAGCATAGACGCGCTTGCGCACGATTATGGCGTCCCTCCGGAAGCGATCGAGAACGCGCTTCGCTGCGAACCTCGCGCGGCGTGACAGAGCGCGGCTCGCATCCCTTACCTTCTTCGTCGATAGGCAACTCGGCCGTTTCATAGTGCCGGAAGCCTTGCGCGCTGCCGGCGCGCAGGTCGAGGCCCATGACGACCACTTCGCGCAGAACACCACCGACGTCGAGTGGCTCACGAAAGTGGGTAAGCGGGGCTGGGTGGTGATCTCCAAGGACCAGAACATCCGTCGCAACCCGCTGGAACTCGCGGCCTACGAGGCGGCGAAGGTACGCGGTTTCTTCGTCACTGCGGCTGGGGCGAGCGGCCCCGAAAACGCTGCACTGCTCGCACGCTGCCTGCCGGGCATGGTCCGGCGCTCTGCCGGTCGTCGAGGTCCTTTTCTGTTTACTATTTCCCGAAGCGGCGTCTTCACCAGGCTGTTCTAGCCGCACAAATGATCTTCGCCCTTTTTGGGATCTCGAAATGCCAACGCTAGACTGGCTATACCGGCATATGGCGAGAAGCTCAATTTCAGCGCCGAGCGGCCTGCGCGTAGAATGTCGGACGAGGAGTCCCCGAGCACGTCATTCCCGCGTGGTGAGCATTCACCCGCGAAAGCAGGGGCGGGAATCCATGGGTTCACAAAGGCAAATTCCCAAATTTTGCAACACGTTTGATCGTCGAGGCGTCTAGTGCCCTATCCGCATACCTTCGAATTCTTGAGGGAGAACGATAGACCAGCCGTCTTCATGTGTGGCGCTGGGACCTCGTTCGGGCTAAATCCGATGCCACGCGACATCTTGGCAGCAAATCGCGCTAGTGCGGAAGCTGCGATTGCCGCGTTTACTGGCAAAGCGTTTCCTGCTCTAACGGTCGACCCAACTGCCGCAGATGCGCTATATGTCTGGGCAGGTCAGGCTAACGATGAATTGGCCGCTGCGAAACACCGGTGCCCGAAATTGATGATCGCGCAAGTCCTTGGCTTTACATCAGACCCCAAATGGTTGATCGGCGTGGCCTTGCCAGCCGCGCAGGCGCAACCGAGGCACCGAGTTATCGCTCGTCTTACCCGAGAAGAATGTTGGCAATCGATTTGGACGTTTAATTGGGATTGCCATATTGAGTTGGCGCTAGAAAGTATCGGATTAAAGGAGCAAGAGAAGGTCGAGGACCAACCTTGGCCCATGCGATTTCAACGCGTTCTCACGTTGCGTGACTACGGAAAAGCTCCTCAGAATCGAACAATTGTTATTCACAAACGGCATGGATGCATTAAGAACATCAACGATCTTGAAACCCGCGATATCGATGGCAAAGCAACAGCGGACGACTATGTGAACTTTCGGTTCAGGATAACTAAGGTTGAGTTAACCGAAGAGCTCGACAAAACAAGTGCTGATTACAAGTCGTTTTGCGGTCAGATTGTTTCCGCTTTCGCCGGTCATCCGCTAGCAGTGTTTGGATGGAGTGCAAGTGAGAAATACTTGCTAGATGAATTTGAGAACTGTGCAGAGCAACTTCAGAAGTATCCGGATCCGGTCGGCAGACTGTCTATCGTGGACCCTCTTTACAATCCCGACGGCCACTCACGACTTAGCGCGATCTACGCTGTAACGAAGGAGCAATCGCATTTTCCCATTGCGCCAGCGCCGGGTGAGCCTGACCAGGACAACTTGTTCTTGTGGATACAGACGCTTTACGCGCTCGCGGTTATACACAGGACCTTGGATGATCACAAGGTACTTCAAGAGTGGCTAACCACGGTAATCGAAGGTATCAAAGTAGACGTGCGGCCTTCGTGGATAACTTATTGGGTGGATGTTTTCTTGCCAGCATGGGTGCAACTGTGTTGGCGGACTGGCTTGGTAACGGCAAGCCTTGGAGGTCGAAAGCTGAGACCCGAACAGATAATGCTCGAGGGCGAAGAATGGTACGTGCCTCTTCGTCAAGATCTGCCTGAGAGACCAGAATTAATTTCTGCAGCGTATCTACTTAAGGCCCTGAGCGATAGCGCGGACACCTACCGATTCGACCTTGTGTCGGGCACCCTTTACTTGGATAGTGGAGCACAAGTTGTCCTCCCGCTCCCCGCGTGGGGCGATCCATCGCACACAAACATGTTGAATTCTGTACCTAGAGTTGTGGCTCGCATCAAGACGGCGCGTGGATTCGCGAATAGAGTGACGCTGCTTGCCATGCCGATAGATGGAACGCCAGTCTTAGACCATACGAAAGGCGCAGTGAAGGCAGCTTACCTTCTTGTTGCGAAGCTGCGGTCGGACGCGGATATCACGGTGGTAGGTCTTGAAGAAATCTAGGAGGTGCATATGGGCGTTGCGCTAACTGAGTGTCGAAAGTTCCTAGAAGGAAGATACCGCAATTTACTAGGCCTCCAAGCTGGATTTGCGGATGAAATGCGGGACCGCCAAACAGCGTGGCTGTCGGTATCGTTGGACGATCTCGGACGGACAGGTAAGGATGATGGACACGCAGCGGTCTTAGTAGATCCTGAAATTGGGACCCTTCTCTATCTCATAGAGTATGGGAAGGACCAAAACGTTGTCGCCTTAGTGGTTAAAGCCCTTGCTCTAAGGACTCGGTTACTTCTCGGGGCGACCAAGACCACGGAGAAGCAATCTCGGGATCCCCTGGGTTCTTGGCGCGTTGCGATTTATTGGCTCGTGGAGGAGGAACCGCTGTTTCAATTCTGGGAAGACGCTGTTGCTCAACTTCGTGCAGATGCCCCCCATATGGAAGAAATTCCTATTGATGCGATATGCAAAGGTACTGAAGGTTGGTCTGCTGCCTTTCAGCTACATCGCTTTCCTAGACTGCTTCTCAACTCGCGCCGCGTATTAAGAATTGGGAATCGTCTTGACGTGGAGCGCTGGTCAGCAGCTGATGCGAAAGTGGAGGAAGGGCTGGAAGGATTTTCCGGAAAATTCACGGACAAAATGCAACGCGAACTAGCGCTGTCTGTGGAGCGACAATTGGTGGTTCTAAAGAATCAAGAAAGGACTGACGCAAGTAGTAAAGCGCCCCCTTCTGGTAAGGGTTACAACCTCCCACGAACTCTCGGAATAAAGAATTTTCGGAACATAAAGGAAGCATCCTTAGAGTTGATCTCTGAGCCCGTGTCATGTTCGGTGATCGCTGGGCCAAATGGATCTGGCAAGAGCGCTC
>JACRAS010000106.1 GCA_016234705.1 Betaproteobacteria bacterium
AGATGGCGCGCACAAAGCAGGGCGATGCCTTCGCACTGTCGCATGACTCGTTCGCCGGACTGTTGCCGAAGCTGCCGGGCGCGCGCGTGCTGGCTGGGCATTTCCAGCAAACGGGCATCGCGGTAGCGGTGCCCAAGGGGCGCGGCGAGGCGCTCAAGCTGGCGAGCGGCCTACTGGAAGACGCCAAACGCTCCGGCACAGTGCGCCGCGCGCTCGATGCCGCCGGCTTCAAGGGCGCCGAAGTGGCGCCACCCGCGGGCTGATCGATGTTTTTGCTCTCCGGCCTACTCGAGAAATTCATCAGGAACGGAACGCTGCGTCTCTACGACGCTTCCGGCACGCTGCACACGTTCGGCGGCAAACTCCCCGGACCGGCGGTGACGCTACGCATCAATCGTCGCGGGCTCGCCGCCAGGCTGATCCTCAATCCAGAACTCAAGGCCGCGGAAGCCTACATGGATGGCGGCCTGACCTTCGAGGACGGCTCGAGCGTCTACGACCTGCTGCTGCTGTTTTCGGTCAATCGCGCCGGCCTTGCTTCGCATGGCGGGCAGAAGCTGCTGCGCCGGCTGTGGCGCGCGCTGCGGCGCTGGCATCAGGCCAACCCGACCGGCATCGCCGCAAGCCAAGCCCGCCATCACTACGATCTTTCCACCGAGCTGTACCGGCTCTTTCTCGACGAGGACATGCAGTATTCCTGCGCCTATTTCCGCGATCCCGCGCGCGACACGCTGGAACAGGCGCAACGCTACAAGCTGATCCATGCCACCGCCAAGCTGCAACTCAAGCCGGGCATGAGCGTGGTCGAGATCGGCTCCGGCTGGGGTGGCTTTGCCATTCACCTGGCCCGGCAAACCGGCGCCCGCGTCGTCGGCATCAATGTCTCGCCCGAACAGATCAGGATCGCCAGGGAGCGCGCGCAGGCGGCCGGTGTCGGCGAGTTGGTGGAATTCCGCGAACTCGATTATCGGCAGGTCGAGGGCCGCTTCGATCGCGTGGTCTCGGTCGGCATGATGGAGCACGTCGGCATCGCGCATTTCGACGAGTACTTCGCGACAATCCGCGGCCTGCTGAAAGACGACGGCTACGCCTTCATCCATTGCATCGGACGCATGTCGCCGCCCGGCACTACCGGCCCCTTCATCCGCAAATATATTTTCCCCGGCGGCTATTCGCCGGCGCTGTCGGAGGTGCTCGCCGCGACCGAGCGCAACATGCTGTGGGTGTCGGATATCGAGGTTCTTCGCCTGCAATATTACCACACCATCCGGCATTGGCGGGAGCGCTTCGCCAACAACCGCGCGCGCGCCGCGCAGATCTACGACGAACGCTTCTGCCGGATGTGGGAGTTTTATCTGGCGGCCGTCGAGCTCGAATTCCTGCACGGCTCGCACATGGTGTTCCAGATGCTGGTCGCCAAGACGCGCGACGCCGTGTCGATCCGCCGCGATTTCATGATCGACGGTGCCGCGGGCCATACTGAGCGGCCCGGCGTTGACGTCGGCAGGTAGCCCACCGCAAATACTTTAGCGATGATCGTGAGTCTTTCGCGACAGTTGCGTGCGCGACAGCTCAATGAGCTGCCGCGCCGCTTTGTTCGGATGGGCCGGTGAGTAAACCGACCTCGTCGCTTCAGTTCTTTTTCTCAGGCGTCGGAGCGATGGGAGCAAACGCCCTGGCTCGGTTCTCGTCCATGCTGCTGAAAAACTCCAGCCCCTGCGACTGCTTGGCGTCCGCCTTCTTTGCATGACAGCCGGCGCAGAATCTGTCCATCTTCGCGCCGCCGCTGGTATCGATCCGGAGGTATTTGTAATTCGGGTTGGACGGATGCGGGTCATGACAGGCCGTGCATTCAAATTTTCCGTCCTTGAGGAACTCGGCCGGCACATGCGCCACTTTTGAATTCACCGAACGCAGGCCGTAAGGATGGCTGATGTGCGATTCGATCGGCTTGACGCCGATGCCGCCTTTATCGGGCGCCTGATGACAACCAAGGCAGAGTGCCGTCGTTCCGGAATTCGGCTGCCCCGTCCGTTTGTTGACATCCTTCAGGTTGGGGCTGACGGCGAAGATCAATTCGCCTTTAGCCGTGTGCGCGGCATGACAGCCTGCGCAGGTCAGGCCTTCATGCGGTCCGGCAGCCAGAGCGCCGGTCGGCAGGAGAATGAATGCGAGCAACACTAACAGTCTGTAAGCCATGGTGGCGCCCCCTTACATGAACTGAACATACCCACTGCATTTTAGTAACGCGTCACTTTCCGCGCGATGCCAGCGGTGACACCGGCATCGGGTTCTTTGACGTCAGTTAAATCGCTAAGGTTATTCTGCCTATGTGACGTTCGACCGCAAGAACAGATCGCCGTGAGCAATCGTTTACAACGGTGTTTTGGCTTTG